>JAVQWQ010000051.1:0-13880 GCA_033578915.1 Chitinophagales bacterium
GTTTTCTGCGCCTGCTTTTCGAGAGTTTTAAGGTTTGCTTCTATTTCAAACAACAGGTCTTTCACTCGTTCAAGGTCGGCATCTGTACTTTTGAGTTTTTCTATGGTTTCCTTCTTGCGTTTTTTATATTTAGAGATACCGGCTGCCTGTTCAAACAATCTTCTGCGACTGTTGTCACGGTCGTTCAATATCTCATCTACCATACCCAACTCGATGATGGCGTAAGAATCGCTTGTAATACCCGTATCAAAAAAGAGGGAGGTGATATCTTTTAATCGGCATGGGACATCATTCAATCTGTATTCGCTTTCACCATCGCGGTAAAGCCTGCGGGTGATGGTAATGGTCTTATAGTCAGTGCCAACGATATTTTTTGTGTTTTCGAATGTCAGGCTAACTTCTGCCATGCCGGAAGGCTTACGGGTGCGTGTCCCGTTGAAGATAAGATTTTCCATTTTTTCTAGCCTTAGCAGGCTTGTCTTCTGCTCACCCAATACCCAGCGAATAGAATCCACTACATTGCTTTTACCGCATCCATTTGGCCCGACAATTCCTGTGATGCGGTTATTAAAATGAATGGTAGTCTTGTCTGCAAAACTTTTAAAGCCTTTAATCTCAAGAGACGTAAGCTGCATATTTGTGCCTAATTACATTACAAATGTATTGTTCCGAATTGTGGAAATCCGCTTAAAAAGTGCACAGCAACAAAGCTCTTTCAATTCAATGTATAACAAATAGTTATACATCTCATTCTTATACATTCAACTAATTACTCACAGCTTATGCACACAAAGCGGTGGATAAAATAACAGATTAAATTAAGTTAATAACAGCTTTTGTCCAACAAATCTATACCGAAGCTTAGCCAAAAGATTAATTTGATTTGCGGCATGAAAATCCTCAAAGAATTATACATCATAAGACATGGACAAACCGACCACAATGCAAAAGGAATCGTTCAGGGAAGAGGTGTCAATCTACCTCTTAATGAAACAGGTGTCGAGCAGTCTCTGCTTTTTTTTAAACATTATAAAAATGTACCTTTTGAAAAAATCTACACTTCCACCCTTCTGCGTGCAAAGCAAACGGTAGCGCCATTTTTAGAACTAAACATTCCTCACGAAGAACTGCCTGAACTGGACGAAATAAGTTGGGGCAATATTGAAGGACAAAAACTGACCAGCGAAAGCGATAGCTTGTTTCAGCAGATGTTGGAAAAGTGGCGCAGAGGGTTTATTCATGAAAAATTTCCGGAGGGGGAAAGTCCATTTGAATTGCAACATAGACAAAAAAAATTTATAGAACGGATCAAAAAAGCTCCGGAGAATATTGTTTTGATAGCTACTCACGGGCGTTTCATACGCGCATTCATGTGCACACTTACAAACCGCGACCTCAGCGAAATGGAATCTTTCCCGCATGTTAATCTTTGCCTTTACAAGGTCAATTACCTGGAAAACGACTCTTTCGAAATAAAACTGCACTGCGATACCTCTCACCTCGCTATATAGAAATAAAAATGTTGTTCACATTTTAAATATCTCTTCAACTCTAATATTATCATTGCAACGATTATTTTAGTTGTCTATGCCGGACATCATCCGATTGCTTCCCGATTCTATTGCCAACCAGATTGCTGCCGGGGAAGTGATCCAACGTCCTGCCTCGGTAGTAAAAGAATTGATGGAAAATGCAGTAGATGCAGGTGCAAGCGCCATTCAGGTTCTCATCAGGAACGCTGGTAAAGAATCAATTCAGATTATAGATAACGGTTGCGGCATGAGCCATACCGATGCGCGAATGAGCTTTGAAAAACATGCCACCTCTAAAATCAGCAAGGCAGAAGACTTGTTTAATATCCGCACCATGGGCTTTAGAGGCGAAGCCCTGGCATCAATAGCAGCCGTGGCTCAGGTGGATCTAAAAACAAAACTGCATGACGAAGCGGTTGGCACGTGGGTGCAAATAGAAGGCTCAAAAATATTGAAACACGAAGCCTGCCAGGCAGCATCCGGCACCAGTATAACGGTAAAAAACCTCTTCTACAATACTCCCGCCCGAAGAAATTTTTTGAAAAGCGACAACGTAGAGCTGAAAAATATTATTGAAGAGTTCACGCGAATTGCGCTTGCTCATCCGCAAATTGCCATGAGAATTTCGGTTAACGGAAATGACTTATATCACCTTAAAAGCGGTAATCTGAAGCAACGCATTGTTCAACTTTTTGGCGATGCCTACAACGAAAAAATTGTGCCGGTAGAAGAACGCTCTTATGCCATCAGCGTGTATGGATTTATCAGTAAACCAAATGCCGCAAGAAAAACACGAGGTGAACAATATTTTTTTGTAAATAAAAGATTCATCAAATCTGCCTATCTGCATAATGCAGTGATGAAAGCCTATGAAAACCTGATACCCAAAGATCATTTCCCTTTTTACGTGCTGTTTCTGGAGATAGACCCAACGCGCATAGATGTAAATGTACATCCACAGAAATATGAAATAAAGTTTGATGACGAGAAACTGGTTTACACATTTGTACATGCAGGAGCAAAACATTCATTAGGGGCCTACGGGATAGCGCCAACCATAGATTTCAATCAGGAACAACCTCTGCAGCAATTTGGCGCATTCGACAGCAACCGTTTTACCGGAAGCCATTTCATTACTCAAATTCCCGAAACAATGCGTGAGGCAAAAAAAATTGCCCCGCCCGAAGAATTCTCATCCTTTCAGGCTTACCGAAAGCGCAAGCCGGAGAACTGGGCTATACTGCAGCCACAGTTGCAGAACATAAATGACGCAAATGCAGATGCACCTCAGCAAATCTCAACAGACGATGATCGCCCTGTAATCGAAAATAGCCATACATCCGGCCGCGAACTAATTTTACGCTCCTCGTCAGCTGGTTCCTCTGCCGAAAGCACGCAACCCTACCAGATACACAGAAAATATATTTTATCTCCAATAAAAACCGGAATGGTTTTTATAGACCAGCAGGCAGCACACGAACGCATATTGTTTGAACGGTACCTGCGTCTTTTACAAAACAATCGCAGTGTAGGGCAGCGGCAACTCTTCCCGCAAACGATGAGTTTTAATCCAAGCGATGCAGCCCTGCTACGAGAGATACTTCCGGAAATATGCAATCTGGGATTTGAAATAGAAGAATTCGGAGACAACACCTTTATAATACACGCATTACCTGCAGATTTGGGATATGGTAATGAGAAAGATATTATAGAAGAACTTTTGGAACAATTCAAAAACAGCATGCACCTCCAAAAACTCTCTAAAAGGGAAAAGATGGCTCAGGCATTAGCAGCAAGCTCATGCATCAAACATGGAAAAGCGCTAAGCACCGAGGAGATGAAATTGCTGATTGATGAATTGTTTGCATGTGAAAATCCCTATTACACACCTTCCGGTAAAAAAACGCTTATCAGCATATCTCTCGATGAGATGCAAAAAAAATTTGATGCACGTAAGTAAACGGTTAATTGCGAACAGATATGCAAAAACGCTGGAGAATTATTGAGGCAGACCGTCAACAAATTGAAACATTACAAAAAGAATTGCGCATTCATCCTGCGCTACTGCGCATTTTAGTACAGCGTGGTATAAACAGTTATGAATCAGCTTATGAGTTTTTCCGGCCAAGCATGGAAAAACTTCATAATCCTTTTGCCATGAAAGATATGGACAAAGCTGTGGCACGCATTATACAGGCAGTTGAACGCAATGAAAAGATTTTGATTTATGGAGATTATGATGTGGACGGCTCTACCGCTGTTGCGTTGCTTTATTTATTCCTGAAAAATTTTTACTCCAATTTTGATTATTATGTACCACATCGGAAAAAAGAGGGTTACGGCATATCGTTTCAAGGTATAGATTATGCCGCGTCTCACAACTTTTCTTTAATTATAGCTTTGGATTGCGGCATACGGGCAGAAGATAAAGTAAACTACGCCCGCAGCAAAGGAATAGATATAATCATATGCGACCATCACCTGCCTGGCGAAATCCTACCTGCTGCCGTTGCAGTGCTCGACCCCAAACGAAACGATTGTGATTATCCGTATAAAGAACTATCCGGTTGCGGTATAGGATTTAAGTTAATACAAGCGCTTAGTATAGAAAAAAACATCCCTCTAAGCGAATGCTTTAAATTGGTTGACTTAGTTTGTGTGAGCATTGCTGCCGACATTGTTCCCATTACCGGAGAAAACCGCATATTAGCCTATCATGGATTGAAGAAATTGAATAGCGATGATGCCTTGCCCGGAATAAAGTTGCTAAAGGAAATAGGTGGTATTTATGGAGAGATGGATATTGAGGATGCTGTTTTTGTACTTGCCCCACGCATCAATGCCGCCGGAAGATTAGACGATGCCAGGCACGCGGTTAAACTACTTATAGGTGAAGCTGAGGAAGAGGCGCTAGATCACGCCATTAAGCTGAATCAGCTTAACTATCAACGCAAAAACATAGATCGCCAAATAACACTCGAGGCCCTCGCCATGATAGAAGCAGACGAAGGGATGAAAAATAGAAAAACAACAGTGGTATATAACAGTTCATGGCATAAAGGAGTAATAGGCATCGTGGCCTCGCGCCTCACAGAAAGCTATTACCGCCCTACCATAGTATTAACCGAACAAGACGGCATCTTAACCGGCAGCGCGCGCAGCGTTAAAGATTTTAATCTCTACGAAGCCATTCGCGCTTGCAGTGAACATTTGATTCAATTTGGCGGGCATCATTTTGCAGCCGGACTAAGTTTATACAAAGAAAATCTGCAACGTTTTACGGAAGCATTTGAAGCTCAGGTAGCAGCTACCATACACCCTGATATGCTGATTCCTGAAGTTGAAATAGATGCAGAAATAGGGTTGCAGGAAGTGAATGAAAACTTCTATGGAATTATAAAACGAATGGCGCCTTTCGGGCCGGGCAATATGAAGCCTACTTTTATGATTAAAAATTTAACCGATTCCGGTTATTCAACAGTTGTAAAAGATGAGCACCTTCGCATTGTTTTAAAGCACAACAACTCATATATAAAGGCTATTGCTTTTGGTATGTCTTCCTTGTTACCGGTCGTTCAGCGGCAGCCTTTTGACCTTGCTTTTCATTTGGATGAAAATATCTGGAACGATCAGCGCAGCATTCAGCTTACCGTTAAGGACATTAGGCCGGCAGTGGTATAACATCTATGCATTAATCTATAAACAAGTTAGCGCATTTTCTTTATTGGTTCAATCTGATATTTTAGCCACGCATTTAAAGTCAAACAACATGGAATACCGTATTGAAAAAGACACCATGGGAGAGGTAAAAGTGCCTGCCCATGTCTATTGGGGCGCACAAACACAACGCAGCATCGAAAACTTTCGCATCGCGCAGGATATCAATAAAATGCCGAAAGAAATCATTCGGGCTTTTGCCATATTAAAAAAGGCTGCCGCTATCACTAATGCCGAGGGGGGCGTTTTACCGAAAGAAAAGGCTGACATAATTTGTAAAGTATGCGATGAAATACTTGAAGGAAAACTCGATGACCAATTTCCTTTGGTGGTGTGGCAAACCGGCAGCGGCACTCAATCAAACATGAATGTGAACGAAGTCATCGCCTATCGCGCACACGTGTTACTGGGAGGAAAACTCACCGACGAAAAAAAACTAATTCATCCAAACGATGACGTAAATAAATCGCAAAGCAGCAACGATACTTTTCCTACTGCGATGCACATAGCAGCATACAAGATGCTCACAGAAACAACACTTCCGGGAATAAAAAAACTGCGCGACACACTAGAGCAAAAGAGCAAGCAGTTCATGAAAGTAGTTAAGATTGGCAGGACGCATTTTATGGATGCTACTCCTTTGACCCTTGGGCAGGAATTTTCCGGTTACGTTAGCCAGCTTAATCATGGAATAAAAGCAATTGAACATACGCTGCCACACCTTGCAGAGCTGGCGCTCGGCGGAACAGCGGTAGGCACAGGCATTAATACATTTAAGGGATATGCTGAGAATGTGGCCCGCCATATTGCTGCGCTCACAGGTTTGCCTTTTGTTACCGCTCCAAATAAATTTGAAGCGCTTGCAGCTCACGATGCCATTGTAGAGAGTCACGGAGCGCTGAAAACCGTTGCTGTCAGCCTGATGAAGATAGCCAACGATATTCGCATGTTGTCTTCAGGGCCCCGTTGCGGCATAGGAGAAATATTTATTCCCGATAACGAACCCGGCTCATCTATAATGCCCGGTAAGGTTAATCCCACTCAATGCGAAGCGCTTACCATGATTGCAGCGCAAGTACTCGGCAATGACGTAGCCATCAATGTAGGCGGAGCTACGGGCCACTTTGAATTAAACGTATTCAAACCGATGATCATTTATAACTTCCTGCATAGCGCCAGGTTGATCGGCGAAGGATGCGTCTCTTTCAATGACAAATGCGCTGTTGGTATTGAACCAATTTATGAAAATATAGAGAAACATCTCCGCAATTCACTCATGCTGGTTACTCCGCTTAATACCAAAATTGGTTACTATAAGGCAGCAGAAATTGCTCAAACCGCTCACAAAAAAGGAATTACATTGAAAGAAGCAGCGGTATCGCTGGGTTACCTCACCGAACAACAATTTGATGAGTGGGTTAAGCCTGAGGAAATGGTTGGAGAAATTTCAAGTTGAATTTCACAGATTACATAACTGCATTCAAATATTCTAATCATTTCATACATCATTCATGAATAAAAAAGCCTTGTCTGAAGTACACCTGACCAGAGAAGAAATATTCCAATGGTGGAATCTTAAATCTGAAAATGGCCGTCAGGTTTGGGAATTACAACTTCCCGACGAGCTTAGTGATATAAAATGGGATTCGGAGGAAGGCCGCGAATTACTCTCTGCAATTGACAATGCATTTATATATGATAAAAAACTAAATACTCATGCGAGCGACAAGATTCTGAGGGCACGAGCAAAGAATGATTCAGAAACATCGGGTGAACACTACAACATAGAACAAGCTCTTGAGAAAGGATGGCAATATTATTCCAGTATTCAATGCGAAGACGGGCATTTTGCCGGAGACTATGGCGGGCCTCACTTTCTTCTTCCCGGACTGGTAGTGGCATGCTATATTACGGAAACTCCTTTAGCTGAACCACATCGCACGCTGATAACACGATACATGTTGAATCATCAGAACGATGACGGAGGCTGGGGGCTGCACATAGAAGGCCAAAGTACCATGTTTGGCACTTGTATGCAATATGTTAGCTTACGACTGTTAGGTTATTCTGCAGAACATCCCCGCCTTGCTAAAGCAAGAGAATGGATTGTTCAACACGGTGGAGCCGAATATATTCCTCCATGGGGTAAATTTTATCTTTCCTGCTTAGGTATTTATAATTGGGAAGGTAATAACTCTCTGCTTCCTGAAATGTGGTTGTTACCCCGATGGCTGCCTTTTTTCCCGGGACGCTACTGGTGCCATGCTCGTATGGTTTATCTTCCTATGAGCTACTGCTATGGTGTACGGCTCACCGCTAAAGATAACCCATTATTACAACAACTTCGAAGCGAAATATATTCGAAAAACTATGAGCAGATCAATTGGGTCGAGGCAAGAAACAAGTGCAGTAACACAGATATATATCAACCCATGCACCCGATATTGATCATTTTATATAAAGCGCTCAATTTCTACGAAAAGAAAAATTTAAAATCGCTGAGAAAGAAAGCCTTGGATTTTATCATCTCTTATATACATGCAGAAGACGAACAAACCAACTATATAGACATTGGGCCGGTAAATAAGGTAATCAACATGTTGAGCGTATGGCATGCCTGTGGCAAAAACTCGCCACAATTTCAAAAGCACGCATCACGGCTGAAAGATTATTTATGGATAGCCGAAGACGGAATGAAGATGCAGGGGTACAACGGTTCACAACTATGGGATACCGCTTTTGCCTTTCAGGCCTTACACGATTGGGAAAACCACAAACTTTTTGCTTCATCATATAAAAACATGTTTTCATTTATCGAGAAGCAACAGTTGTTGCAAGAGCCCCCAAAAAACGAAGAATTCTTTCGCCATTCATCTATTGGAGGATTTCCGTTTTCAAATAAAGATCACGGGTGGCCTATTACAGATTGCACTGCAGAAGGGCTTAAGTCGCTATTGAAAAGCAAAATTGAAGTCCCTGAAAAAGAAGAGCGCAGCCGAAGGGCTGTTGATCTGCTCCTTTCATTTCAAAATAACGATGGCGGATGGGCTACCTACGAGCTGACGCGTGCCCCGCGCTGGATAGAAAAACTCAACCCATCGCTGGTATTCGGCAACATTATGATAGATTACAGCTATACTGAGTGCAGCAGCGCTGCGCTTCAGGCACTAATGTTATTTATTGAGCAATACCCTGATTATCGAAATAAGGATATTCAAAAAGCTATTCAACGGGGAATATCTTTTATACTTTCCCGACAGCAAAGCGATGGGTCGTGGTATGGCTCGTGGGGTGTATGTTTTACATACGGAACATGGTTTGCAACAGAGGCTCTAAGCAAAGCTCAAAAAAAAGGCCTATATAATACTGAAGAAATAAATAATGCCTTAAATAAGGCAGGAAAATTCCTTGAACAAAAACAAAACGAAGACGGAGGCTGGGGCGAAGATTTTCAAAGTTGTGTCGAAAAAAAATATGTACATTCCAAATGTTCTCAAGCCGTAAATACTGCATGGGCAGTTCTTTCGCTAATTCGTATTGAAGGCTTTGAAAAAGCCGCTGAGAGAGGCATAGAATTCATACTAAAAAATCAACTTCCTAATGGAGACTGGAAGCAACAAGGCATAAGCGGAGTGTTTAATCACAGCTGCGCTATCAGTTACTCTAATTACAGAAACATTTTTCCGCTTTGGGCTTTGGCTGCCTATCAGGCAAAAGCTCTGAAAAAGTAATTAATTACGAATGAAAATTTCGCTGGTAGCTGCCATAGGAAAAAATCGCGAATTGGGCGCCAAGGGGAAGCTGCTCTGGAGTCTGCCGGATGATATGAAACGATTCAGGCAAATCACAACCGGACATCACGTGTTGATGGGCCGCAAAACCTTTGAGAGCATACCTCCAAATTTCCGCCCACTGAAAAACAGAACAAATATTGTGCTTACAAGAAATCCAAACTTTACTGCTCAGGGTTGTTTTATTGTTTCCTCTCTAGGCGAAGCCATAGCGCTTGCATCCGGGAACGGAGAACAAGAGTTGATGGTAATTGGTGGCGGAGAAATTTACAAACAGGCGCTTCCTCTTGCTACAACACTGTATCTTACAATTGTTGAACAAGAATTTCCTGAGGCAGATACGTTCTTCCCTGCATGGAACACAAGCAACTACTCCATCATTGAACAGGAATATCACCCAAGCGATTCATCACATGCTTATGCTTTCACTTTTCTTACATTAATAAAAATAAACTCTGCTATTTCCGGATAGAAATTATCAATTCGAAAGATAGCGTGGGTGGTATTGCATGATGACACTGCGAAGATAGTCCCTGTCTAGATGCGTGTAAATTTCTGTAGTGGTAATAGAAGCATGCCCGAGCATTTCCTGCACGATGCGAAGGTCGGCACCGCCTTCTATAAGATGCGTGGCAAATGAGTGTCTGAAGGTGTGCGGAGAGATTGATTTTTTTATGCCCGCTATCTGTGCCTGATATTTAATGATGTAGAAAACCATAACACGTGTGAGGCGGCTGCCGCGCTTGTTAAGAAAAACAATGTCTTCATCGCCTTTTTTTGCCGTTGCGAGTCTGCGAACATGCTCTAAATAAAGCTGTAATTGCCTGGTTGCTTCGCTGCCAATAGGCACAATCCTCTCTTTGTTGCCTTTGCCTGTTACTTTTAAAAAGCCGCTGCCCAAAAAAAGGTCAGATATTTTTAGGCTCACGAGTTCGCTCACGCGCAGCCCGCAGCTATACAGTACTTCCAGCATAGCCCTGTTGCGCTGCCCTTCCGGTTTACTCATGTCCACACTTTCTATGATCGCAATGATTTCTTCAGGAGTAAGCGTTTCTGGAAGCTTGCGTGACAGCTTGGGCATTTCGAGCAGCTCTGCCGGATTGGCCTGAACGATATTCTCCAGCAGCAGATACTTCCAAAAGGTTCGAAGCCCCGATATTATTCTTGCCTGTGAGTGCGCATCAAAACCCAAGGTACCGAGTTCTTTCACAAATAATTGAAGCTCTTTTACAGAAAGCTCTTCCGGAGAAAGATTCAATTTTTGCGCACTTAGGAAATTCTCCAGTTTTTGTACATCGCGCAGGTAAGCAGCAATTGTGTTGGCCGAAAGAGACTTTTCTAATTTAAGATAGCTTTCAAAGCCGGAGATGTAGCTGCGCCAATTCATTTACCAAATTTCATACTTAATCAGAATATCTCACCAACTAAAAAGATAACAACGCACAGAATTGTAAACATGTTGAGTAAAGAAATTTTATGAGAGATAATGGATTTAAGCGATGTACATGTAAAAGAGAATATTTCAACTAATGTACATATTAAAAAACTAATTCTATTTTGAAGCACATACCTGCAAAGTAGCAAAAGCTCATAAGAACAAAGAATTTCTAACAGATCAAATTCAGGTTCTTTACAACACTACATAAATGCCTTAGCGAAAACATCTTGCAAGACATTTAAGATAAAAATTTTAATGAGGCACGCATGATTCAAGAGAACAAAAAACAGCAGGGATGAGCTAAAATTTTTCGCAGATGATAGAGTGATTTTGAATTTTTTTTATCTCACAACTGCAACGAAACACATGAGCCTAAAATAGATATTGTTATAAACACAAAATATTGCTTATTAGTTGGCTTAATGAATGGAAATGTCTGACTAATTTTTAAATATCTTCCGGCTTCACGCATGGTAATTATACTATTAATATATTGAAAAGGTGGCTTTAGGACACTTAAACTTAAAAGACATTCAGCAGATATAAAGCGATATGCTACCATCAAAAATTTTTATCAGGTCATAATGAACGGCATTGAGTAAGGATTAAACAATAATCGGTAAAACAGTACCCTGATGAGAACATTATTATAGTAACCACTTATAAACTTCTAAATACAGAAAATTAATTGCACGACAATCTCACGGACTTATTAATAGATTCTTAGTAAGATATAATTACATTAAAGGGGTAAACCATTAATCCTAGAGCTTATTTAATAATCAAAAAATATTCGAGAATACATATGAAAATTTCTTTAATAAATTGGTTGAGCAAATAATAAATTAAAAATTAAATTGATATAATTTATGGATTTTTTTTATATTATAGACAATAAACATAATCTTCGTAAAAGTATTAATTTCATAGTAGTGATTTGAAACTATGGCAGAAGCAGAGTTAGTTGATCAAACTGAAGATAAGAAGCTTATCATCAAGCACTATCGTGCTCTTCTGCGCTCCTTGAAAAAAAATTACACGCCTGCAGACAGAAAAAATATTCGCAGGGCTTTTGAAGTGGCGCTGGATGCCCACAAAGAAATGCGCAGGAAGAGCGGAGAGCCTTATATTCTTCACCCAATTGCTGTTGCTCAGATAGTAAGTGCAGAAATGGGGCTTGATGCTACTTCTGTAATATGCGCTTTACTACACGATGTTGTAGAAGATACTGAAATAACTCTCGAAGAAATAGAGCGCATGTTTAATAAGGATGTAGCCAAGATAGTTGATGGGCTCACTAAGATATCCGGAATATTCGACCTGAACAGTTCCATACAGGCAGAAAACTTCCGAAAGCTGCTGCTTACCTTGAACGATGATATTCGCGTGATATTGGTGAAAATGGCCGATCGCCTGCATAATATGCGCACTCTTGATTCGCTGAAGCGCGAGAAACAACTAAAGATAGCCTCAGAAACTCTTTATCTGTATGCACCACTGGCCCATCGAATGGGATTGTATGCAATAAAAACTGAAATGGAAGATCTGGCGCTGAAGTACACTGACCCCGAGGCATATAGAGAAATAGCAAAAAAGCTGGCAGAGACCAAACGAGAGCGAACAAAATTCATCAATGATTTTATCAAACCCCTTAAGGAAGAATTAGAAAGAAGAGGATTTAATTTTGATATCTACGGAAGGCCTAAATCTATTTACAGTATTTACAACAAGATAAAATATAAAGGAGTACCTTTTGAGGAAATATACGACCTGTTTGCCATTCGCATCATATTACATTCTGAACCGGAGAAAGAGAAGAGTGACTGCTGGGGTGTATATTCAGCAATTACTGACATCTATCGTCCAAACCCGGAACGGTTGCGCGACTGGCTAAGCAATCCTAAGGCCAACGGATACGAAGCATTACACACTACTGTTATGAGCGCCCAAGGAAAATGGGTAGAAATACAGATACGTACAGACCGCATGCATGAAATTGCTGAAAAAGGTTTTGCAGCGCACTGGAAATACAAAGAATCTGTTGCAGGAAATCTTAAAGAAGCATCGCATGATAACGCACTTGACGAGTGGCTTGAGAAAATCTCGAATGTGCTAAGCAACCCTGATTCCAATGCCATAGACTTTGTGAATGATTTTAAAACCGAACTTATCAGCGATGAGGTGTTTGTATTTACCCCTAAAGGAGACCTTAAGCGCTTGCGTAAAGGCGCTACTGCGCTGGACTTTGCCTTTGAAATACACAGCGAGATAGGAAAGAAATGTATTGGAGCTAAGGTAAACCATAAATTAGTCCCTTTAAGCCATGTTTTGAAAAATGGGGATCAGGTGGAGATCCTCACCTCGGCCAAACAACAACCCAACGAAGATTGGCTAAATTATGTGGTTACTGCTAAGGCGCGATCAGTAATCAAACAATCGCTCAAAGACGAACAGCGAAAGATTGCGGCAACAGGAAAAGAGATGCTGGAAAAAAAACTTAAAGCATTGAAAATAGAAGATAATGATGCCACTCTGGTTTTACTGATGAACTATTTTAAATGCATATCCTCGCTTGAGCTTTATTACCAAATTGCTACGAAAAAAATCAATCTGGATGAGCTGAATAAACTGGAAGTGATTGGCGGTAAACTCAGATTGCCACGTCCTGCAACCGAGCGTCCATCGCAAAATTTTGATGAAGTAGTAAAGCAAACGCTGCAAAAAAATGCAGAACTCCTCATCATGGGAGAATCAAGTGATAAAATTGACTACAAATTTGCTTCGTGTTGCAACCCGGTTCCCGGAGATGATGTATTTGGATTTATTACTGTCAATGAAGGAATCAAGATTCACCGTACCAATTGCCCCAACGCAGTCCAGCTCATGGCAAAATACAGTTACCGAATTGTAAAAACCAGATGGACCAAACAACACCAAATTGCGTTCCTGACAGGGTTAAAAATCAACGGCATTGATGATGTAGGGCTCGTAAATAAAATCACCAATATCATTACCGGCCAGCTAAATCTAAATATGCGCAGTATATCGTTCGACAGTTCAGACGGAATTTTTGAAGGAACTATCATGGTGTATGTGCATGATACAGAGGAACTTCATGATTTAATAGAAAGACTAAAAACACTGGATGGAGTCTTGGAAGTTACGAGAATTGATGAGGAACAAGGGTAATTCGATAGGGCAAACAGTAATCACATGTTATTTATTTTATTCTGAATTAGTTAATAGTGGATATTTACAAAGTATTTTTAGTAAATAATCAAATTCAAAAATGTTTATAGACTAATACATCATTTGCGATTAAAAAATTTTCCGACCCAAATTTTATCATCTTTCAATTGTGCTGTAACAATAAATAAATTCTCAGCAAAAGTACCGGAAGGT
>JAVQWQ010000052.1:0-13542 GCA_033578915.1 Chitinophagales bacterium
GGGAAGCGATTACTGGCTTCGCGTATTACTCCAATATGCCAGGTTTTGATGTCAGTTGGGTCTTCTTGATTGGCCTTGAGCCACCAGACTACTTCGTAAGGGTGAATTTCGGGATGGCAGGTGTGGTTGCAATCTAAGCACCATGCGCCATAAAAGCCGATAGCAGGATGTGCATCCTGAAAATTGATGTGATTCGTGAGATTTGACCTTGGATAGGTAGGAAAGAAAAGATAATGAAGTTGCGGGCGAAAGGCGCGAGGTGGGGTAAGCTCACAGTGCAGCCTGTAGAGGCTGTTATCAATTTGTAGCGTGTCGCGTACAAATGGCGGTGCGTTGTAGTTTCTTTTGCTTCGTTTTTTAATGTCTTGTCGGTGAATCTTTCTTTGGCAATCGTAGGCATAAAAGTTTTTTGGGAGATATTTTTTCTGATAGAAAATGATGTCGAAAATAATATCGTATTCAGTGAATTTTTCTTTATGGCTTGTTTTAAAATTTGATATGGTGCCCACAAATTTTTGCTTTTCGCTATGCAAAGCGCGCCAATTGAAACCACCAAAGGCATGTGCCATCCATCCAAGCAAAAACACTTGGTGATGTTCGCGCCGGCGCGGGAGGATACTCTTAGTGATATTAACCTGAACAAGATCGGTAATTTCCTCGTGGATAGTGTCATTAAGCGCAATAGTGGCATTATTAAGGAGTAAATGTTTAAAAGCTTTTTCAACCGGATTGAAACTCCAGATAGGAAGCTCAGTTTGACACTGCACTTGAAAATAGCTTGCAACGAAGACACACAGAAGGGTTTTCCATTTCATTTTTCAAACTTATATCTAGTCAGATAATTGTGCGCTGAATATAATCCACATGGCATGGTGCCAAATAGTGTATCGCAAGTATTTAAACACATGAGGAATGATTAATTAAGACATAAATATTTCGGTTGAAATGCTAATTTTGTGCCGTTTTTGGTCCGGTAGCTCAGCTGGATAGAGCAACAGCCTTCTAAGCTGTGGGTCAAAGGTTCGAATCCTTTCCGGATCACAAATTTTCTTAGCTTTCCTTTTGGGCAGCAATTATTTTGCATATTCTTAATTCGCAGGATTCTGCTAAATTTAAATATACATTGTTATTTCTTGCACATGCCCATTACAAAATTCTTTTAATTATTAAAGTTTGGGGTAAGGCTAAAAATTCCTCAGTATCATGTTTTAGCAATTGTTCTCTTATGTGATACTATGTTTTAAAGTTATAGAATCTTATGTTGGTTATTCCGATAAAATACTTTCTGATTTCTCCGTACCGGTCTGTGCTTCGCTACCAGGAAAGCCTTTTTGCCAAAGCGCTGGCTGCAAAAGAAAATAATGAAGCGGTAAACCCTGTGCTGATAGTATGCCAACATCACCCGGTATACACTTTAGGCAAGCATGGCAAAATGGTCCATTTGTTAGGCGATCCGAGCCATTTAGGCGCTGAATTTGTACAAGTGAACAGGGGGGGAGATATTACATTTCACGGGCCGGGACAGATGGTAGTTTATCCTATACTCGACCTCGATGCTTTGAAAATAGGAATCGCGCAATATGTCTATCAACTTGAAGAAACTGCCATAGAAACGCTCCGCCATTTCGAAATATATGCAGAGCGCAGTAAAGGACACCCAGGAGTGTGGGTGGGAGAGTCGAAGATTGCAGCGGTAGGCATTAAAGTAAGCAGAGGTATCACTATGCATGGCATGGCGCTAAATGTAAACACAGACCTTTCTTTTTTTAATTTCATTGTTCCGTGTGGAATACCTCAAAAAAATGTGACTAGCATGGCAGAAATATTGGGAAGAAAACAAAATATGGTGGATGTGTTCAGTGCCTTTAAATACAGTTTTGAAAAAATATTTAATGTGAAGACGGTATGATTACTATAGATCGCAGGAGCTTTTTGCGCCAAGGCCTTATGGCTTCGCTTGTGGCGGGGTTGGGCGGTTGGACAAAAAGCACTTTGCCCTCATTTAATGTACCGGCTAATGAGGAGGATTTCTGGGCTGACCTACGAGCTATGTTTTCGCTCTCATCGGAAATCATTAATCTGAACAACGGAGCAGTGAGCCCTCAACCCTATCCTGTTCAGGAAGCATACATGCGCAATTATCGCTACAGCAACAAAGGGCCGAGTTATTACATGTGGCGAAAGCTGGATGAGCAGCGCGAACCGCTTCGCAAACGTTTTGCTGATTTCTGTGGAGTAAGCCCTGAAGAAATTGCTTTTAACCGCAACACTACCGAAGGGCTCAATACTATAATTTTGGGATTGGACCTTAAACCGGGAGATGTGGTAGTGCTATCCTCTTTCGATTATCCCAACATGATGAATGCATGGAAACAACGAGTTGCCCGCGATAGCATTCGTCTTGAATGGGTAGATTTGAGGCTGCCTGAAGAAGATAGCGAACTGCTGGCAGAGAAATTCATTTCGCGCATTTCTCCCAGAACACGTGTTGTACACCTCACGCATATGATGAACTGGACAGGGCAGGTGCTTCCTGTGAGTCGCATAGCTAAAGCTGCAAAAGAAAAAGGATGCGAAGTGATTGTGGATGCTTCACATTCATTTGCACATCTGGATTTTAAAATCAGCGACCTGCACTGCGACTACCTCGCTGCTTCGGGCCATAAATGGTTGTGCGCTCCTTTTGGCACTGGTTTCATGTACATTAGAAAAGAACTTATTGGCAAAATTTGGCCGCTTTTATCTGCACCGGATCCACGCAGCGACAACATCAGAAAGTTTGAACATCTGGGCACACGCTCTTTTGCAGCTGAAATGGCTATGGGGGCTGCTCTGGATTTTCACCTGACAATCGGCAACGAGCGCAAAATGCGCAGGCTCAGAGCGCTAAAAAATTATTGGATGCAAAATATTTCTTCTCTACCGGGGATTAAATTGCTAACTTCTTTTAAGGATGAAATGAGCGGAGGTATTGGCGCTTTTGAAGTGATAGGGAAAAGGGCTGAAGATGTGGCCGCGTATGCAACAATACAACATTCATTGTACCACAGTAACCCACAATGGGCTGAGATAGTGCCGCATCACTCCACATATATATACTTCTTTCAATGAGCTTGACGTTTTTGTAGAAGCCATCCGAAATCTGGTAGCCAAATAATTATAGCTGAGGCAAACCCAACATCTCTCGTGTTTCTTCGATGGTAGCCGGCTCGCTTCCAAGCATGCGGGTGAGCTTGACAGCTGCCTCCACCAGTTCTCCATTACTCTTTGCCATTTCGCCATTAGGGAGGTAGAAATTATCTTCTAATCCCACTCTGAAATGCCCGCCAACGGATAGGGCAACGGCAGCCATAGCCCACTGTTTTCGGCTGATAGTGATCACTTGCCAATGTGTGCCTTCGGGAACACTGGCTATCTGATGCATTAGATTCTGGGTAGTTGCTGGAATACCGCCCATCACACCCATAACAAAGCTCATCAAATAAGGCTTTTGTAATAATCCCATATCTATAAAAGGAGTAGCATTGTTAATGTGGCCACAATCAAAAATTTCCATTTCTGGTATAGTACCAGCCTCCCTCATTTTTTCGAGGAAAAACTGTATGTCTGAAAATGGATTCTGAAAAACAAAATCGTGATAGAACTGCTTTGCTTTAGGGGAATAGATACCATAGTTCATGCTACCCATATTGAGAGCTGCAATCTCAGGTTTAAGCGCTACTACATGGTGAATACGCTCTATACGCGGAATACCAATAGCTCCAGTAGAATAGTTTAATATAGCGTTGGGCACGCGCTTGCGTACCTCCTCCCCTATCCTGCGATATGTTTCTATGTCGTAAGCCGGCAACCCGTCATCCTTTCTGGCATGAATATGGAGAATGGCAGCCCCTGCATTAGTAGCGCGAAGCGCTTCTTCTGCAATTTCTTCAGGTGTATAAGGAATATAGGGGCATTGGCTGCGGTTAGCGAGTACGCCCGTGAGTGCAGCGGTAATTACGGTTTTTTTAGCTGGCATATTCGAGAGATTGTGTTTTTCAATTTCAAATAACTATAATTTAAGTGAAAAGTGGCACAAAAATAATTTGAAGGCAGTGTGATTGGTCAGTGTGTTTGATAAGCAAATCATTCAGGAATAGTTCTTTGGGGTCAAGAATCTAAATTGTTTAAAATAATATTAAATAAGAATTTTTATGAAGCTGAATTTAAACCCACAAAGCGATTAATATATCTTAATGTATATAATATTTTAAAATGAAAATTATACCTCTTATAAACAAAACTCTTTTAATGTTCAACATATTCCTATTCACATCCATTTTTTCAGCCTGTAGTGAAAAAATTGATCCCATACCTCAAACGGAGTTAATAGGCATCTGGAAACTTAACGGATATAACAACACTACTTATAAGATTGAAATAACTCAGGATGGTTATCTATATTGGTGGAATTACAGCGACCACTTCAACCGTGTAGAGGAGTTTGAATGGGAATATAACATCAACAGAAATATGCTTAAGCTTTATCGCCCTGGGAAGAAGTGGGTTGTTCATCAAATTTATGTGCGCAGGCACAGGCAAAATGGCCATTTGATTCTGGAAGTGCCACATACTGGATTCTCAGGTGATGAAGTGTCGGTTGCCTCTACTATTGAGTATTATAAAATGGATTAAAAACTCTTTTGATATTTTAAAAAATAATCTTTTCAGATATCTCAGATGATTCATAGTTCTTTCTATACATATAATTAAAACAAATTGCTAAAAATACAAGCTAACACAAAGACCTACAATAACTATTGTAAATTTTTTAACTACAAGAATTAAGCTCTAGTTATTTGTTCTTAGCAAATCGTATCTGCATTATAGCAATAAAAAATATTTCTATTAGTACTGTCCGGTATTGAGCAACACCAGAGTACAGGCTTGCTCTGTTTGAATATTGTTTTCTTTTGCCAATTGTTCGAATTCCGGGTTTTCTGTGCCGGGATTGAAAATGATTCTTTGTGGCCTTAGTTGCAATATTTGGTCTATGTATTTTCTCTGATTCAACGGATTAAGGTATAACGTTACGGTATGTACAGAAATATTATCAGGAAACGAGATATCAATAGTTACATCTCCAACTTGACCAAGTTGCTTTCCAACAGCTATAACATTATGTCCGTATTTTCTCAGTAATAATATTGCTTTGTAACTGTATCGTTGCGGATCTGTTGATGCTCCTAATACCAGAGTGGGTTTATTTTTCATGATACTTTACGGTTAATTTTTTCGCTTTCAATTGCACCATCTTTGAGATGAATGATCCGATCGGCCATTGCAGCCAAATCGTTGTTGTGCGTTACTATCAAAAATGTTTGGTTCATAGCGCTTCTGAGTTCAAAGAATAAATCGTGAAGGCTTTTGGCGTTTGCTGTGTCTAAATTTCCTGAAGGCTCATCTGCCAGCACAATAGCAGGATTATTCATAAGTGCACGGGCTACGGCCACTCGTTGCTGTTCGCCACCCGAGAGCTCAGAAGGCTTGTGATTCATGCGGTGCTGCATTTTCAACAAAGCAAGCAGATGTTCGGCACGACTGCGTGCGTCCTTTTCGGGCTTGCGCCCAATCATGGCCGGCATAATAACATTTTCCAACGCCGTAAATTCGGGCAGCAAATGATGAAACTGAAATACAAATCCAATTTTCTTATTGCGAAAAGCAGCTAGCTCGCGTTCTTGCAACGTGTAAACATCCGTGTTTTCAATCCATACTTTCCCGCTGTTCGGTACATCGAGCGTTCCTAAAATGTGTAATAAAGTGCTTTTACCTGCACCTGAGGCGCCTGTAACTGCTACAATTTCACTTCGCGCTACTTCTAAAGATACTCCCTTAAGGACTTTTAGAGAGCCGTAGCTTTTATGTATATCAACAGCTTTAAGTAGCATTGCAATATTTAATCTATGAAGCGTTTTGTGATAGGTTCATAACTATCTATTCTTCTGTCGCGCAGAAAAGGCCAATGCGTACGATAGTAATCGGTAAGAGATAGATTGATTTCTACAACGGCATTTTCTTCTTTGTGGTGCGGAGCCAGATATAGTAAATTTCCAAACGGATTGCTCACAAAACTGCCTCCCCAGAAATTCATTGCTCCATTTTGTTCTGTCCCTACTCTATTTACGCTCACCACATGCACACCATTTGCTACGGCATGCGCCCGTTGAATAGTTTGCCATGCATTGTACTGTTCGCTGTTGGTGGCTTCATCCTGCGTAGAAGCCCATCCTATTGCTGTTGGGTAAAAAAGTATCTCTGCACCCATCAGCGATGTGATACGAGCGGCCTCCGGATACCACTGATCCCAACAAATTAATACGCCTACATTGGCATAGCGGGTCTTGAAAACTTGGTAACCCAAATCGCCTGGGGTAAAGTAGAACTTTTCGTAATAGGCAGGATCGTCAGGGATGTGCATCTTGCGGTACTTGCCCAGATAAGTTCCGTCGGCATCTATTACGGCAACCGTGTTGTGATATAAACCTTCTGTTCGCTTTTCAAACAAAGAAGCAATAATGGCCACTCCATGCTGTGCAGAAACTTTGCATAGGGTATCCGTTGTTGGCCCCGGCACAGGTTCCGCAAACTTGAAATTTTCGTAATTTTCTGTGTCACAGAAATATAGTGTGGAAAACAATTCCTGAAGGCAAATAATCTGAGCGCCACGAGCTGCAACTTCTTCAATATTTGAAATGGCTTTTTGCAGATTTTTTTCAGGGTCTGCAACGCAAGACATTTGCACTAAGCCTACCTTTACTTTTTTCATGATGCCGCAAAAATATTTTTTAATAGCACAAAGCGGCATTTAAAATGCGCAACAGAACCTAAAATTTTAATACGGTGAATTCGGTGCGGCGATTGGTTTGATGCTGGTCTTCTGAGCATGCTGTGCGGGAGCTTACGCAGTTACACCTAATAACAGGTTTGTTTTCACCATAGCCCACTGCGCGCATCCTGCGGAAATCAATACCGTTTTGAATCAGATAATTCACTACGCTTTCGGCCCTGCGACCAGAAAGTTCCAGATTATAACTATCAGAGCCTCGGCAGTCGGTGTGAGAGCTTAATTCTATTTCCATAGTGGGATTATCGCGCATTAATTTCACCAGTTTGTCTAATTCTTCTTTAGACACGGGCCTGAGGTCTGCTTTATCAAAATCGTAGTAGATATTCTCGATAATTATCGGCACACCTTTTCTTACTTTCAACAGTTCTACATTTTTTACTAAAAGGCCCTCAGATGTATCTGTAGTAACAGACTCTGAAACATTAAGGTAACGCACATTAGAGTCTGCATCTAATATTTTTCCAGCAGTGAGCGTATAGGACGTATTTGGTTTGGCCTGTATGTAAGTGGAGCCTCCTGCAAAAGTCTTCAATTCGGTTTTTTCATTATCTCCTGCGCTAACCGCCACCGATGCCTTCTCTATCGGCTCTTTGGTCTTTACATCTACTACGCGCACCGCTACATTGATGCCTTCTTCTTTTAGCAAAGGAACATCAACTGTAATATCAGTGGTGTAAGCATAGAACACCGTTGTATCGGATTTGTAACCGGGCAATGAAGTAATAAGGGTGTAGTTTTTTTGAATAGGAGAACTAAATACAGCCTTACCTGAGTTATCGGCTGTTAATTTAGAAATGAGGCTATCGTTTTCGTAAATCTCGAAGGTGGCATTAGACAGAGGGACGAGGCTCACGGCATTTTTGGCTAATAGATTAACTTTTAATTCAGCAACGGTAAAGCGATAAATGTCATCGCTTCCAAGCCCGCCGGGACGATCAGAAACAAAGAAACCATATTTATTTTTATCGTCTATGATGAAACCAAAATCATCGTGACTGGAGTTGAGTGGTATGCCAAGATTCTTTGGGTTTAACCACTTGTTACCAACCCTTCGGGAACTCAACACATCCAATCCGCCCAGACCATGATGGCCGTTTGAAGCAAAGTATAACACAGAGTCATGTGACCAGAAAGGGAAAAGCTCATCTCCTGAAGTATTTATTTCTGAACCAAGATTAATTGGCGAAGACCAGCCTCCATTTTCATTTTTATAGCACACGTAGATGTCTGAACCACCATACCCTCCAGGCATATCGCTGGAAAAAAACAACATACCGGCATCTCTATCTAACGAGGCGTGTGCAACAGAGTAATCGGTGCTATTGAAGTGCACAGCTTCTTCAATGTTGGAAACCGTCTCATTTAGAGTATCCACCTTTGCTTTGTACAAGCTTAGGAAGACAGTTTTGTTTTTATCTCTTATGGCTGAAGAAGGCCTGCTGTTTGAACGTGTAAAGTAAATTTCAGAAAAACGCGGTAAAAAGAAAACAGGGCCATCGTGATATTTTTTATTCAAAGAAGAAGTTGCAAATTTTTCTACCTTTTGATTTTTGTTCAGAGAGTCAGCAGGGGCAACGTATATATCCAAAAATGAACTCGAAGTCCAGTTGTCGGTAATCTTTACGCCATAAATGTTTCTTTCGCGGTTTGAGCAAAATAATATTTTCCCTGAGGTATAAAAGGAAACTCCAAAATCTGAAAAGGGGGAGTTTGCCTTAAGGTTTTCTAAGTTAAATACGCTTTTATTTCTTTTCAAATAGCCAATTTGTTGTAACCCTACAATTTTTCTCACCACTTCTGTGTCTTTGGGGTTAGCTCTCTGATAAGCTTCATAGTACGTGAGGGCATCATCATATTGCTGCTTAACTCTTAGTGCTTCTGCATAATAAAACATATCTTTTGGCCTTTGTGGATTGTTCTGAACCAAATATTGATACCACTTTTCTGCCTGATTCCAATCGTTGATATATCTGTATGAATCAGCTATTTTTTGTCGCAGGCGAATATTAGAACTGTCTTTACGGATTGCCTCCCCGTAGTATTTTATTGCGTTGATAAAATCAAATCTATTAAATCGTTTGTCTCCAAGTTTCTCATAAAGCGATTGCGAAAAACCACTTATTGTAAGAATAAAAATAACGATTAAAAAAACGGAAGCTTGTTTAAAAGATGAGCTTAGTTTGTCGGAAGGGTTTTCGCTGTTCATAGTCAGAAGGTTTTTAGATAACGAGGCGTTACAAAACGCTTCTTATTATAGGAGAAATCATACCCAAGCATGATTTCATGTGTACCGGAGTGATATGGCCTGAATTTTGTAAGCGCAATATCATAGGCATAGCCTAAGCGAAACTGAGGAGTAATTTTTCCTTCTGCCATTATAATAATTGACTCACCTTTCCATCCGTTGTAGTCGCCTCCTGTTCGCCATCCAGCCCCAAGCCAAAATCGCTCAACAAATAACAGATTTAAATTGAGGTCAAGCTGAGGAAGGTTTCTACGATCACCAGAAACATATTTAAGCAGAAAAGTGGGCTTAACCTTCACAATCGCCATTTCTCTGCCAAAAACGTAACCTGCAGTCAGCAGATAGTGATTATATTGTTTTGCCACCAAATCATCCACCGGTACAATAGTAAAGCTTTCATTCAAGCTGTTGGGAAGTAAATGAGGTACTGATGCGCCAATAAAATATCGCTTTCCATAAACAAATATGCCGAATCCAAAATTAAAAAGCGGCAAATTACGATCTATGCTAAAAATCCGGTCAGAAGTAGTTCCTACAGGCAACTCAGCCAGAGAGTTGCGTTGCTGATAGTAAGTAAAACCTGCCTGAATCCCTAAGCAGATTCTAGACTGACGCACTTTGATGCGATAAGCAAACGAAGGCGTTAAAGAAAACATATTTACCAATCCAAGGCGGTCATTCATGATAACTCCTCCCATCGCATATTGATCTCTCTTAAAAGGAGCGTGGATGCTTGCGTTGAATGTTCGTGGCGCACCATCCACTCCAGCCCATTGATGACGATAAATGGCCATAGTACTGATTACTTCATGGCTACCGGCATAGGCAGGATTTAAAAACAAGCCATTGAACATGTACATACTGTATAGTGCATCCTGCTGTGCATAAGCTTCTCTTACTAAGCAAGTAATAAAAATTAATACTATCCTCTTCCACATAATTTATCTATTTACAGTAATAAATCGCATAAATCTTCTTCCGGTGCCATCGTTGTATTCAAACACATAATAGTACGTTCCATCGGGCACAGGGCTACCATCCATGTTTTCTCCTTTCCAATCATTCTCATATCTGCCTTTGCTATACCACACTTCGTTGCCCCAACGATTAAATACTTTTACTGAAGCATTTGGATAATTAGCTGTGCATTCTATAATCAATACATCTGCATCGCCATCTCCGTTTGGCGAAATCGCATTGGGGAAATAGCAGGCTACAGTAGTGTCTATGACAGAAATACAAACCGAGGCAGTGTCGCAGGATGTCTTGCCTGCAATTACAACACATACATTGTAAGTGATGCTATAATTGCCTTTGAAGCCTTCATCAGGTGTAAATGTAGCATTGAATGAGCCATCGAGCTCTACCTTGCCCTTACCGCTTGTGCTTAGTATAAATAGTATGGTGTCATCAGCAGGAATAAGGATGTCATTTTTCAACATGTTAAATTGAAGTGGTGTGTTCATAAAAGTAGTTAGCGAATCACAAGGGTAACCATTTGCAACCGGTTTCCAGACATTTCCTACATAAATTACTACTGTGGCTGTATCGCTTAATACAGGAACTCCATTATCGCAAAGTATATATTGGAAACTATCAATACCGTTAAACCCTGGATTAGGCGTGTAGGTAACAGTTCCATTTGAATTGACTACTACTACGCCATTTGCAGGTTGATTGATGCCGCATACATATATGGTGTTGGTATCTGGGTCGTAATCGTTGAGTAAGACCGATATGACAACAGGTTGATTTTCGCCAGTGGCTTGTAAATCATCTACTGCTACAGGAGGCTTATTTTGCGTTGAAGGCCTAATGGTGTAGATTACCAAAATTGTATCGCACAATGAACCATTCGGATTGTTATCACATACCACAACGGTAAAGGTGTCGTTTCCGGTGTAATTGGTAAATGGATTATAGCTGAAGCATAACGTGTCTCCAAAGTATAGAACCGTTCCATGTTCTTCTCCAACGACAGAAGTAATAACCACTTCATCACCATCCGGATCTGTTACGGGCAAGCAGGTGAATCCGGGCTGATTAATTAATGTAGTATCATACACTACAGGATTTTGTGCTTCCGGCGGCCTGTTCTGACAGTTGTTAATAATTAGAACAATTTCTGCAGTGTCGCACAATGATGGAACTCCTCCATCACAAACAACGTATTGCATTCTGTCAGCTCCAATGTATTCAGGAACTGGTGTATATTGAATTTGCGAAGGATTGAATATAGCAGCCTGGCCTGACCCATTGTATATTATACTTTGCAATGCAAGCGTTGTATTTTCAGGATCAAAATCGTTCTGCAAAGGTTTCAAAAGCACTGTATTGTTCTTGCAAATTCTATAAGTATCTGTGTTAGCAACTGGTGGCAAACCGTTGCAGGGATTGTTGGTGATATTTACAGTAACCTTAGCGGTATCGCAACCTCCGCAAGAATTACATATTGAGTATGTGAAACTATCCTGTAAACCAACAACATTAATGCCACTAGCAGTATATATTACTGAACCGAACTTATTAACCTGAACATTGCCATAGCTGGCAGGAGTTATAATTTTTACTATTGCTCCGTTCGTGTTACTGTCGTTGACCGTTACTGATAAATTAGTCTGGCAGTTAAATCCTACATAAGAGGTATCATCTACAGCCACAGGTGGATCACAAGTAACAGGATCTACTTTGATCACCAAAATAGCAGTGTCACATAGGGTGCTGTTACCACAGAATGTGCAAGCAGTGTAAATCACTGTATCGTTTCCTGTAAATAATGAAACTGGAGAGTATGTGTAATTACCACTAACATTCATTGAAATGGTTCCATTCGAGGGTTCTTTAACCACATTGGCCTGTAGCGTAGTGTTATTAGGATTAACGTCATTTACCAGCACATTTCCATTAATAGTGTTGTTCTGCAAAGTAGATTGATAATCGTTTATGGCATTAACCGGACGGCACACAGGTTGAATAACAATGGTCAATATACCAGTGTCACTGCCACAGGCATTGGTTACACTGTACAATACCATATCGGATCCGCTAAAGTTTGGATTAGCCTGATAACGAATGCGATTGCCAGACACAGTTACAATCGAACCAACACCTGAACTCTGTACTATGCCGATTACGGAGAAGCCATTGGGTTTATCATTTGATAGTACATTAACTAAAGTGTCAGCGCCTTGTTGGATGACAATAACATCATTTTGTGCAACGGGTAAATAACAGGTGTCAACTATTATTAATACGCACGCTGTATCAATAGCTCCAAATTGATCAGTGATGGAATAACAGAAGTAATCATACCCTATATATCCATGATTAGATTGATAAGTGATAAGCGGTTTGCAACTGTCATTAAGCACATAAGTAAATGAAAGAACTCCGTAAGAAGGCTGACTTATGATTTGTGTGAAGCAGAAGCTGTGATTTTGTGGATCATAGTCATTTCCTAAAATATCAATAACAACAGGCAAACCACTTTGATTATAGGCTGTGTCGGTTACGGCAACTACATTATTGAATGGTATTACGTTGATGATAATAATGCTACTGTCGCATTGTTGAGGATTACCGTTATCACACACAACCACACACAAAGTGTCAATACCATACCAGCCTATATTTGGAATGTAGTTAATACAATTTGAATTTAAGCTATTGAAGATACCATGAACGGCCCCACAGTTAATTACAAATACAGATATCGAATCTCCATCCGGATCATTAAATGGCACGCATATTGTTGCCGTAGAGTCTTGTGGTATTGTAACTATCACATCATCAGAGACCGGAGCATCATTTACCGGACATACATTAACATAAACGGTTGCGGTATCGCACTCTCCGGCACAAGTGGTGTTACATACCGAATATCGGAATGAATCTGAACCATTATAGTTAGGTGAGGGGGTGTAGCTTATGCTTCCAGATACATTAACTACATTAATACTTCCATGCACAGGGTTTTGTATTATAGAGATTATATAATTGGATGAAATACCAGGGCCATCATTATCAGTCAGATTGAAAGTTACATTCTCATCTTCACATGTATTGATCACGTCATTATTAGCTGAAAGTTTTTGATAAATTATAGAGACTTCATCTACTGCCGTGCAGCCGTTGTCGTTATTCGTTACCGTTACCGTATAAGTTCCGGCTGCCGTTACCGCAGTAGCCTGCGTGTTCGCTCCGTTGCTCCAGGCAAACGAGGCGTTCACCGCATTGGTTATCGCTGCTAACGCAATGCTGCCCTGCGCACAAGTCAGTGTCGTGTCATTGCCCGCATTGACAGTCGGACGGGTAGTATCCTGAGTCACTACTACTTAAAAAAATTCACTCAAGCCGTTGTCGTTGTTGGTCACCGTAACCGTATAAATTCCGGCTGTTGTTGCCGGCG
>JAVQWQ010000053.1:0-13439 GCA_033578915.1 Chitinophagales bacterium
ATTTTTTCCGTTGGAACTTATGTAAATATTGAAGAAAGCATACGATTTGTGATTCATTCCAACGATGTAGATGACTATGGTAGAAATGTACTACTGTATAATTTTCTTCACTTAACACCTTACTTTAGTGAAAGATTGCTTCATGTAGTAAAAACAGCTATTGAAGACAACGGATTCAAAAGAAAAGAACCTTTGTTGCCCGAAGCGCTAAAAAGCCTCACTTCCGATGAAATGATTTTTTGGGAGAAATATACGCACGACTTTCGTTTCCGCGAAAACTTTCTGGAAGATGCCTTTAATCGCGTGCCCGACAGAACGGCATGGCAAAATGCTTTTGACATTCTTCCCAAGGTGCAAGATATTTTATCTTATATCATTTTGATTCATGGGAAAAACGATAATGTAATCCCTGCATCTGAATCACTGGCGCTATATAAACAACTCATTGCATACAACAAACCTGCCTATCTTTGCATCAGTCCGGTTCTAGATCATGGAGATGTGCAAAAAAATTTGACTGCTTATCTCGATTTTTTTAAAATATTGAAGGCGTTTTCAATTTTTTTCCGCCTGGCCGGCAATAATCAATAAAACTGCCTTGCAAAAACATTGAAGCAATGAAAAACATTCAACCGATAAAACAGGTTACCGGCATCAAAAAACTTTCTAAAAAAATCAGCAATACAGAACTTTTTAATAGCCTGAACATTCACTGCCGCGAAAGCGAAAAAGCTAACATATTAAAGCAAGGTGAAATTATTCTTGTAAGCAACAGGCCTGTTGGAGTGGTTGAAGAATTTATTATATCCAAACTGGTAGCAGATATACGAGACGACTTATATTTTTTGGCTAATGAATTCTTAGAAGAGACTGACTCGGCTTCGTTATTCAAATTTTATGCTGATATAAAAAAAGCAACTCATCAAACTAAAGCCAACCAAAATATTCTAAGCATCTTTCCTGTTGGCAACATTTCAACTTTTCAGACTCCTCAACTTTCGTTTACAGACAGCAAATGGGATAAAAACATCATCGAAGAAATTTTATTATCAAATATTCCTGTGGTACCGGTTTATATCAATGCGTTAGATGATTCAATTAATAAGTTGCTGGGGATGTTACATCCGGCTTTAAAAGTGAGAAGGTTTGTAAATTATCTGTTGGATAAAAAAACCATTGATGTAAAAGTTCGCATAGGCAAACCGGTAGAAGCAAAAAAGCTGGAAATAAATAATGCAGAAAAATTCGGCCGTTTTCTTCGTGCCAAATTATACTCTCTGGGCACCAGCCTTGAAGTTGAGAAGTTTTATACCCAAAAATATGAAGAGCCTATTGTTAGCCCGGTGCCTGCAGATGTTATAGAGAAAGAATTGCATTCCATAAAAGGTGAAAACCTTATTTACACACAGGGTGATTTTGAACTTTACCTGGCTAAAGCCAAAAAAATCCCGAAAACATTGAAAGAAATAGGGAGGCTGCGGGAAATAACTTTCCGTAAGGTTGGAGAAGGCACACTCAAATCTATTGACCTGGACGAATACGACCTCTACTACCTGCATCTTTTTTTATGGGATACCAAACAAAAGAAAATAGCTGGCGCATACAGAATCGGTGCCGGCGACTATATCATGAAAAGTATAGGAAAAAAAGGCTTTTACCTCAGAAGCCTTTTTAAAATGAACAAGCAGATGAATCCGGTTCTTGAGCATTCCATCGAATTAGGCCGCTCCTTTGTTACTCCGGAGTATCAAAAACAGCGACTTCCACTCTTTTTGTTATGGAAGGGTATCGCCTACTTTATTAAGAAAAATCCTCACCTTCACTACATCATAGGGCCAGTAAGCATAAGCGGAAACTACTCCAAACTATCGCGAAGCCTTATGGTTGCATTCATCAAAAAATATTATTGGGACGAGCGGTTTGCCAAGATGGTTACCCCTAAAAAGAAATTTAAGCCCGACCTTAAAAGTATAGATATAGAATCGCTGTTGGAAACAGTACAAAACGATGAAAAAAAATTTGACAGCATCCTCGAAGACATGGAGCCGAACAATATGAAAATGCCAGTGCTCTTCAAAAAATATTTTCGCCAAAACGGCAGGATTATTGCCTTTAACCTCGACCCCAAATTCAATGATGCATTAGATGGGTTTATGATAACTGAAATTAGTAAGTTGCCTAAAGATGCGCTGGAGACCTTTTAAATTGTATAGATTTACAGTCATAAATTGTGCGGAAAAATGTTTTGTGAAAGAGGAATGAAAGCATTATGGGTATTTGTTTTTTTGATTAGTTCTCTTTCGTCAAAAAGTCAAAAAATTATTCCAAGACTTATAGAGCGCGATGAAGCCGCCGAGTTTGAAAGGGTGGACTCTTTTCGCACGCTTCACCTGATGTTTGCAGGTAATATCTATCAGAATGAAGAACAAATCAAAAACAGTTACAAACCTTCAGAAAATCGCTATGATTTTACCTATCAATTCAAAAATATTCAGCCAATTTTAAATCTTGCAGATATAACGGTTGCAAACCTTAAAACAGCTTTTACCGGCGATGCAGCATCGCCTCACTCATCACCCGACGAGCTGGCGCTTGCTATCAAATATAGCGGAATTAATGTGGTTTGCCTTGCCAACTCCAATATTTTAAGCCTGAAAAAGGAAGAGCTTTCTCGTACACAGCAACTGCTAAATTCCATGGATATTGTTTACACAGGGGCTTATACCGGAAATATTCAAAGAAATGGAAATAACCCACTCATAATATTCAGAAAAGGATTTCGAATTGCCCTTTTAAACTATATGGTAATTTCCAATCGTGCTGCTTTGCCGGCAGAGTTGTTGGTAAATGAAGCAGATAAATCGCTTATTGAGCGCGACATTCGAGCAGCAAAATACCAAAGTGCAGACTTTATTATCATTTATTTCGATTGGGGAAGCAATATGCAGGACATTCCTTCCTATTCTCAGCAGAATCTTGCTCGATGGTGCTTTGAGCAAGGCGCCGGCCTGATAGTAGGCGTTCACCCAAATGCAGTAATGCCGATGGAGTTCATCGAATATTATCAAAATGCCACTCCTTCCAGCGGCCTTGTAGCGTATTCGTTAGGAAATCTTATTTCAGCAAGCGCTGATATGAAAAATCGTAACGGATTTATCTTAGATGTGGAACTTAAAAAAAACAATTACACCGGATCTGTTAAACTTGGCGAATATGGCTTTATTCCGGTATGGAACTACTACGACACTGTCTCCGCTCCAAAAAGCGCAAAGGTATATGCTGTCCCTTCTGTGGCTGTGCAGAATGGCCAGGTCTTCAAAAAAAATACCCTACATTGAACAACGCAGAGCGGCAAACAGCGCTTACGAAATAAGAAAATTGTTAGGTACACACAGTGATGAAATACAATACAACATAACTGATATTGTAATAAGCAATGTGGAGCAAACGATTCAACTTACCAATGCTTCTCTGAACAATAAAATAAGCGTATTTAAGCCCGAATTTCTTCAAAGCAGCGGAGCAAGCCCTTTGATTTCCAAGCGTTCAATCAACAAACAAGATAAAGATACTTTTTATTGTGTTCAGTTTTATGCATTAAAAAAATTAATACCACTCGACACCCACTACTACGATCATCTCAAAGGATACACCGTAACAGAAGAAGACGGTTATTATTTATACTACTCCAAGGGTTCTTATGATTTAGAAGAAGCCATGCAACTATGGTTAAGAGTTTTCAAGCCACGCTATAAACAAAGTTTTATCGTGGCATTTCACGGAGGAAGAAGAGTAAGAGAGATAACCCTGCAGGATAAATAAACTTCACGATTTGAACGAAAGTTTACTTCGCGAAAACAAATTATCCGGCAGTAGCGTGATGCCTAATATCAGCAGTTCGAAAGAAACGATTCGCATTATTAAATAATTAAAAGAAACAAAAGCTATTGCACCTGCTAAAAGCAGATAATCCTTATTTCTGGAGAAGAAACCATACAGAAAAGATAGCTGCAACAAGACTCCTGAAAATAGAACCAAGCGGGTAAGTACCGGCTTGCCCATGAGCCATGAAAGAAATCGTGAATGAAGCGATGAGGGCTGCTCAAAGAAAAATTGCGCATGCTGGCTTTGCAGGATATGCAACATGTGATTAGGGTTGAAAATGTTTCCCCTCCATATTTTCCACAGTGCAGCCGAAACAAAAATGAATAACAAATAATACCTGGCCGCTTCCCACAGAAAAATGAAACGCTTCCCTTCAAAACAACAGACTCCGGCCAAAAATACTATGCCGATAAATCCATGAAAGTGATGTCCTGCAATGGTATTGAAGGATAAATGATAAAATACACATAGCACGAAGAAAACCACACGCAGCAAGGGCCGTTCTGGAAGTAACATAATTAGCAGCGGCAGAGAAAGCAATAAAATGTCGTGCAATACAGGTAAGACACTGCCATGAACTATCGCATGAAATAAACCACTGGCAAGAAAAAGCTGATATGATAAATCTATGGATGGGAAGACAAGCACTGGAGCTAGCGGACGTGATAGCTGTGATATTAACGCATGACTGTAAAAATGATAACACAGCACCACAAAAGCGCCTGAGTAAAACAGGTTACGTTTAATTCTTTCCATCTACGGATATGTAAGATATTGATAGCGAGCCGCTTTAATAGTTGCTATTGAGTCAAGACAAAAGTCTTTGCCGTAACGCACCTTGACAATGTCGCACTCTAATGAGGGATTTTCTATTATTCTCATATCTGCAAGATAGGTAAAGAGCCATCGTGGATATTTTACTATTTCATCGGGACGATTCAAAATATTTCTTTTGAAACGCTGATAAATTTTTTCCGGGAATTTACTCAGTAAATCTTTAAAGACTAAAGAGGTAGTATCTTCAAGGCTGTTGCGTTGTAAATGATAATACCATTCAAAGCTGCTGTTGACAACAGCCCCTTGCAGGTCTGGCAGGCAGGAAATACAAACCTTTTTGTCAGATATTTTTATTTGAAGTACTTCTGTCGTTGTGGCTGCTTGTGCTTTACCGGAGTACATCCCCCAGTGCACAAATGGAAAGCACTCTACACCTTTCCAGGTCAAATACATCTGAGCTGTTATAAAAAAACATAACAGAAAAAATAAAATCTTGTCGCACTTATACAGTCTGTACAGATATAATTTTTCCTTCATTAGACTATGAAAAATATAACAAACTACATCCACGCTGGTCACTGTTGTCTAACCTACCCAATACTTCAAACATCTCATCGGGGCGAACAATCCCCCAGTCATCAGTGGCTATGAATGAACAGGAATAAATATTTGCAAGGTCAATAACATTTATGCCACCCGGTTTGTTTTTCAAGCCGGTTTCCAACGGGTTGTAAACATTGCGTATCAGCACTTTCATCCAGGGAGGGCATTTAAAAAGTCCTTTACCTTTTGAGTATGCCTGCGACAATAGTTCTGTCATGCCATATTCAGAATGTATGTTTTCTACTCCAAAAGCAGCGCTTAGTTTTTCATGTAGCTCATATCTTGTCATTTCTTTTCTCCTGCCCTTCATCCCTCCTGTTTCCATTACCATGGTATAGCGAAGCTTCATAGGATAACGCTCTGCAAAGTCTAGAAGGGCATAGGCAACACCTATAAAGATCGTCTTTTGTTTTTTTAATTCATTTGAGGCCAGTCGCGCAGCCAGACGGTCAAAATCGTGTAAGAAAAATCCGTTTTCGCTATGCCCACTCAAAAACATAAGATGTTGTATCATAAAAACCAGCGAGGAATTACCTCTCTCAGCATACGATGGCAAAAGCGCCAATATGCAATAATCCTCCGGATCGCCATAAAACAGTTCAAAACATCGCTTCAGGCTTTCGATATATAGATTAAGGTCTGCCACCGGATGTTTTGATGTTTGACTGCCGGTAGTGCCGCTGCTTTCAAAAACTTTGACAGCCTCCCTGCCTTGAGAGATGATGTTATTCGTCTTAAAAAAACCAATGGGAAAAAAAGGGATTTCTTCTAATAAATGAACTGTATCCGGAGTTCTTTTTAATGCTTCACAAAATTTGCGGTATATTGGCTGATTCTCGTATTGATATGTAAAAACTTCTAAAGCTGATTTCTCAAAATCTTGAGGATGTATTGAGAAGATATCACATGTAAATGGAAGATTCATCTGCATTTAAGCCTCGTAGGGCCTGGCTCTTTCATAAGCTTTCCTTTCTTTCCAATCATGCCAGCTTTTGCCCATGAGACGGTTAAGCCCCTTATCAATCACAAAATGTGTAGCAATGTTTAAACTGCCTCGAGCAGCGGTGAAGGGAGAATTTTGTGAGCGCAATGCCAGCCCGAAACTGAAATCAAGATAGTGCATGTAGTGCCAGTACCGCGAGGGCATAAATAACGTTTCGCCATGCTTTAAAACGGTTTCATAGCCTGTAACATGTTTTAAGGCAGGAAACTTTTCATAATCCGGATGTCTAGGATCTATAAGGCTCTTGACGGTAAAAGGATGATGGTAAATTTTCTCGGATTCCTCAGGTGGAAAGAGGATAACATGCTTATTTCCTACAAATTGAGTTAGAAAAACATTTGCGCAGTCAATATCGTAGTGCATGGTTACCTCAGCGCTCTCCCCTCCGAAAAACATAAAAGGAACCTTTATCCAGAAAAACTGATAGTCCGGAAAGGTGAAATCTTGTTTTAGTTCCGGAGCATGTTCAAAAATATCGAAGAGGAAAAGACGAAGGTCAGTTGGCCCCGAACGAATTTTTTCAAGAAACTCGCCAAAGCGCATCACCGTATCGTTGGTCATATAACCTTTGCCTGGCTTGGAATAGTTGCTGGAATATACCGGCACTAGAAGATGTCCATAACGGTCATGAAAAAAATCGTAATTCCACTTTTCTACAGCCGGCCATCCTTTAGTAAAATCTGTAAATACACAGGGCTTATTTTTTCGCTGAAACTCCTCTTTAAACGTCTTTGGAGAGATGTTGCTTACGCGCTCGATGGGTAGAAGTTTCATGTGTATGCTTTTAGTTGAAACTATTTTATCGTGCGTGATTTAATCGAAATGTTATGCTAAAATAAAACAATTTTATTAAATGAATACACGTGGGTGGCCTCTGAGCGGAATATCATATTTTTAGGTTAAATTGCTCTGCAACATACACAGCATCCTCATAACCTGCATCGGCATGGCGAATCACACCCAGCGCAGGGTCGTTATGAAGCACTCGATGCAATCTTTTTGCAGCCTGCTCAGTACCGTCTGCTACGATTACCATTCCGGCATGCAATGAATATCCCATACCTACGCCACCTCCATGATGAAAACTTACCCAGCTTGCACCGCCCGCGGTGTTTATCAAAGCATTCAATATCGGCCAGTCGGCCACTGCATCGCTTCCGTCTTTCATGCTTTCGGTTTCACGGTTTGGAGAGGCAACGCTACCGGTATCCAGATGGTCGCGGCCAATAACGATTGGAGCTTTCACTTTTCCGCTTCTAACTAACTCGTTAAAAGCAAGAGCTGCCTTTTCTCTTTCACCCATGCCTAACCAGCATATACGCGCAGGCAACCCCTGAAAAGCAATCTTTTTGCCAGCCATGTCCAACCAGCGTAGCAATCCCTGATTTTCGGGAAAAAGCTCGCGTAATGTTTGATCACATACATAGATGTCATGAGAGTCGCCACTAAGCGCTACAAATCTGAAAGGGCCTTTCCCTTTGCAGAAAAGCGGACGAATATAAGCCGGCACGAAGCCCGGAAAACTAAATGCATTTTTAACATTGCGTTTATCTTTTGCCTGCCCGCGTAAATTATTTCCGTAATCGAAGGTAACAGCGCCTCTTTGTTGCAGTTGCAGCATCAAATGTACATGTTTAGCCATGGTATCTAATGAGCGGGCACGATACTCTTCTGGATTGTTCTGTCGCAACACAGTAGCTTCTTCTACCGTTAGGCCTTCAGGGAAATAGCCATTTAGCTCATCATGCGCAGAAGTCTGGTCTGTTAAGGTATCTGGGGTTACATTGCGTTCAATTAACCTTTCCAGCAAATCAACAATATTGCACTGTACTCCGATTGATAGCGCTCTTCCTTGCTCTTTTGCCTGCAGCGCGATATCTATCGCGCGATCAATATCGGTTTCCCATTCGTCTAGGTAACGGGTTTCTATCCTTCTTTGAATGCGCCACGCTTCCATTTCAGCTATCAGAGCAACACCTTCGTTCATAGTTATGGCCAAAGGCTGAGCGCCACCCATGCCTCCTAACCCCGCAGTAACATTCAGAGTTCCCTTTAGTGTTCCTCCAAAATGCTTATCTGCAACAGCCAGATAAGTTTCATAAGTGCCTTGCACGATGCCTTGCGTGCCTATATATATCCAACTACCTGCCGTCATTTGCCCATACATCATTAATCCTTTGGCTTCCAATTCGCGAAAATGTTCCCAGGTGGCCCAGCGCCCTACAAGATTAGAATTTGCAATGAGCACTCGTGGCGCGTCTGGATGAGAGCGTAAAATTCCTACAGGTTTACCACTTTGTACCAACAAGGTTTCCTCATCAGAAAGATTTTTCAGACAATAGAGAATTTTGGCAAGCGCTTCATGGTTTCTTGCTGCTTTCCCTATGCCGCCATACACAATCAATTCTTCTCTTTTTTCTGCCACATCGGGATGAAGGTTATTGAGCAGCATGCGGTATGCTGCTTCTTGTATCCATCCCTTACATACCAGTTTATTGCCTGTTGGAGGCAATGGAATTTGCGTTGTGGTTTCTATGTTCATATAGCTAAGATAATAAATACGTACTTAATATAATCATTTAAGTGTACGTTCAATATCTACATTATTAAAAACAAAAAGCCGGGATATTATTCTATCCCGGCTTTTTTCTTAAAATTTTCAATAGTGAAACGTTAGGCAGTTGTATCTTCAACTACAGCGCTAGGCGCATTGCTTTTAACAGCTTGAATTGCGTTTTCGCGCTCAGTCTCTGATGCATACATTTCACTGGTTCCAATAACCTGGCCGTTAGAAGCTTTTAGATTGAAGTAAAACTTTCCGTTAGAAGAGGTTTTGCGCTCGTAGCGTCCATCCTCAGGCGAATTTTTCTTAACAGATTCCACTCCGTTGAGGCAGGCTGCTTTGGTAGTGTAACCCTCGCTAACCAAAACTGAATCGTTGCCATTAATAACGAGGTTAAACTGAAATTCCCCGTTTTTCCTTGTTGTGATTACGAACTTGCTCATAATAAAAAATTTTAATAAAACAATGCGGCAATTCTATAAAATTAAATCTTAAAAAAAATGGAACGGATTAAATAAAATTAAAATTAACGATAGATTAACGTATTATCTATCGTGTGTCTAAAAGAGATTGATCACCTAACCAACGTTACATTTCCGCTGACGAATTTAGATTTTTTCATGTTGAAGGTTTGATATTCTGCTGTCCAGGCATAAACTCCTATCCCCTGCTCATGCGTCTTGTAAATACCATCCCAGCCGATTTTCGGATTATCGGTTTCAAAGATCAATTCACCCCAACGATTATAAATCTGGAGCTTGAATTTCTTCAGATTTTTGTTCAATGGCCTGAAAACATCGTTTACCCCATCTCCATTAGGAGAAAAACCTGTTGGCATAAAAAGATCATCCGGTAAAACTCTTACGCTAACTGTGTCAGAAGCGCTGCATCCTGAAGCATCGGTTACTATCAAAGTATAAACAATAGCTTCTGCAGGAGTTACATCAGGTGTAGGACAATCCGTACAGGACAAAAAAGTAGGTGGCAACCAGTTATAGGAAGGACTATTTATTCCAGTAACAACCGGATTAAGCTGGCCGGTCTCACCTTCAACCAATTCTAAGGTTGGGCCTGCGTCAATAGTAAATCGCTTGGCAGCAAGCGCATGCTGGGCATGAGTATCAGGAAATGAATATCCTACAACAACTGTGGCAAAGCCTTGGACATTTCCCTGTGTGCTTGTGCCGGTGTAATTCCATAATTGGTTGATGCGCCAGTTGGCTTGAGCATTCCACACTCCATCGTTAGCAGGGTCGTAAAACATAGTAACTGCAGCAGGGTTTGAACCGGCTAATCGCTGAATATGGTGATAAAAATTAGGGTTCACTTTACATAAACTATCATCAAATTGATTGACATTGAAACCCGCAGCAGTGGCATCTCCCTTGATGGTTCGCACCCCAAAAATGTGCGTGCTTGCGGCTGAGGGCCTGATTTCGATAGGGCGATACAAAGAGCTGCCCAGGCTGGAAGGAGAACCCGTGGGGAATAAGTATGCTGCTGTAGTGTTTGTTGCTCTGGATAGATTGCCGTAACCCAAAGACGACACAAAACCATTGTTCCGGAAAATAGCATTCGGATTGGGGTTGGATACATACATACGATAGTCCTCTGTAGCCAACTCCGCATCGTTCAAACGAAGAATGCCTGTAACTTCCTGGTCAATGGTTTGGGTTTTTACTACATTACCACCTAGCAAAGCAAGATTATTAAATATAGTAGGTTGCGAACCGGTAAGCAGCTGCGCCCCACCTACCATCTCTACCCAGCTTCCGTTGCCGCTGTATGTTCCGTTATTAATCCAATCTCCGGTAAGGCGAATAGTGTCTCCGCTGCCATTAATTGTTGCATCATTTCTCACATATCCTTCGACAACCACGGTACCTTCGTTGGCAATCAAACCGGACGCATTCTGCACCGAGTTTGTTTTGACGATCATAAATCCTCCATTCTTCACATACATATTAGCGCCATTGTTGTAAAACAGCGCCTGAGCAGATAGTAAAACAGGAAATACCAGAGATAAAAAAACAATTGCTTTTCGCAGCATATACATTTAAACCAGATATGAAAATAATCAGTTTTACGAAGAACGGAAATTTTTATGTTTTAATGAGGTTCATTAAATTCTTATTTGTTCAAAAAGAAATTTTTATGAACTTTGCACGGAGTTTGGTGAGAGGGGACAAACGTCCCCTTTTATTTTAGTTTTAAGGTATGGAGGCTGTTTGTTTACATATTGAAAAATGGTTAGAGCCGGTGCTTTCGGAGCAAAATATTTTTTTAGTTGACATAAAATATTTGAAAGGAGGAAAGAAAATTGAAGTTTATGTGGATACTGATTCGGGGATTGATATTGAACAATGCGCTACTATTAGTCGCTTCCTGGAGAAAAAGCTGGAAGAATCCGGCATGGTGCCTTCAGATTACGTGCTCGAGGTGAGCTCTCCTGGCATGGACAATCCGCTAAAAGTGCCTCGCCAGTATTTTAAACGAATAGGCAGAACATTGCAGGTTTGGACCAATGATGGTTTGTATATTGAAGGAAAATTGCTGAAAGCCAACGATTCCGGTATTACCATCGAAAAACCTCAACGGACGCAAAAAGGCAGAAAAAAAACCTCTGAAAATATTGAAGAACAACAACCCACTGAAATACTACAACTACCCTACCAGCAAATTAAAAAAGCTTTTGTACAATTTAAATGGTAAAAACATCTGACTATGAACAGTATCCAGCTAATAGATTCTTTTGCGGAATTCAAACAACTGAAAAACATTGACCGCCCAACGCTCATGCGTGTGCTTGAAGATGTTTTTCGCTCATTGCTGCGAAAAAAATACGGAGACACTGATAACTTTGATATTATCGTAAACACCGATAAAGGGGATATCGAAATATGGCAACGCAGAGAGATAGTAGAAGATGGCGCGGTTGAAAATCCTAACAAGCAAATTGCCCTCAGTGAAGCACGCAAAATCGAAGAAGATTTTGAAATAGGTGAAGAAACCTATGAGAAAATTGAGATAGAGGAATTTGGCCGCAGAGCAGTTCAGGCTGCAAAGCAAACACTCGTCAGCAGGCTCATTGAGTTGGAAAAAGATGAAGTGTACAGAAAATACAAAGACAGGGTTGGCGACATTGTGAGTGGAGAAGTACACCAGGTTTGGAAAAATGAAATCCTCCTTTTAGATGATGATGGCAACGAGCTTATTTTACCTAAACGCGAAACCATCAAGTCTGACTTTTTCCGCAAAGGTGATAATGTTCGAGCTGTCATTAAAAAAGTTGAGTTAAGGGGTAATACACCTCAAATCATACTCTCGCGCACCGATCCATCTTTTCTTGCCAAATTACTCGAACAAGAAGTACCCGAAATCTTTGATGGTCTCATCGCTATTAAGAATGTAGTACGCGAGCCCGGAGAAAAAGCCAAAGTAGTTGTAGAATCATACGATGATCGTATCGACCCCGTGGGTGCATGTGTAGGCGTAAAAGGTTCCAGGATACACGGTATAGTTCGCGAACTGAAGAACGAAAACATTGATATTATCAACCATACCAATAACCTTAATCTGATGGTACAGCGCGCCCTCGCTCCGGCAAAGATTTCTTCCATGGAAATTGACCAGGAAAAGAAACACATCAATGTATATCTCAAACCGGATCAAGTAAGCCTTGCCATCGGCAAAAAAGGAGTAAACATCAAGCTTGCCAGTAAGCTAGTAGGTTATGAGATTGATGTTTACAGAGAGGGTGATGAACTCGAAGAAGAATATGATATTGACCTGGATGAATTCAGTGATGAGATTGATCAATGGATGATAGATGAATTGAAAAAGATAGGTTGCGACACTGCACGGAGCGTATTGAGTTTGAGTGACGAAGAACTTGTTCGCAGGTCTGACCTTGAGGAAGAAACGATTAAGGAGATTCGTAAGATTCTGCAGGCAGAATTTGACGAAGATTAATGAAATATGTTTTTTCGTCTTTTCCTGTTAAAGCGATGAGACAAATGTAGAAGTCAGAGTACCGTCACATATTGTTTCAACGTGAGTTTCCGGCAGGAAAAGATGTTATTAAAAAAGGAAACACACAGGAGAAGAACAATATGTCGGAAGCTAAAACAATGAGGCTCGCCAAAGCAGCCAGTGTGTACAATGTATCCACTGCCCATATTATAGAGAAGCTTAAGGAACATGGCTTTGACGTAGAAGATAAACCTACCTATAAGCTTACTCCTGAAATGGAGGCAGTGTTAGAAAAGGAATTTAATAAAGATAGAGCCATCAAACTTGAGGCAGAAAGTGTACTACCCGAAAAAACCCGTAAAGAACCAGTACACGCTCCTGAAAACATTGCCACAACGAGACACCGCCTCCCGGACGAGGAAAAAGAAGTAATTATAAGAAGCAATACTGCCCCTATCGCGCCTCCCTTAACAACTCACGAAAAGAAGGTAGCATCCAAAACCACTGCTGAAAAGACTGAAACTATTATCAAGACGGAAGAAACTCAACCTTCTCCTTCTCCAGACGATAACGTAATAACAACACCCAAACCAACGCTTGAACCTCTGAAGATTCGGGGCAAGATAGACCTCGAAG
>JAVQWQ010000054.1:0-13298 GCA_033578915.1 Chitinophagales bacterium
TTGTTTATTTGTTGAGAGCGTGATTGCATTGGGCTGGGTAACTTGTGCAACTTGAGAGACGGTGCATCCGTTTTTATCTGTAACAATTACTGTATAAAGCCCTGCGGACAGCCCGTTTAGATCTTCAGTTGTTTGTCCGTTACTCCATAAGAAATTGTAAGGCTGTGTCCCTCCGCCGACAGTTAAATCAATACTGCCATTGTTACCTCCATTACATAAAACATTTGTAACAGACACAGAGGCCGTCAAAGGTTGAGGCTGATTAATTGTTTGAGAAATCGAAACAGTACATCCATTGTTGTCAGTTACGGTTACTGAATAATTGCCAAATGGTAGATTTAAGGCATCTTCAAATGTGTTGCCATTATTCCAACTGAAAGAATAAGGAGGAACACCCCCAGCCACTGATATGTCAATAAATCCGGTGCTATCTCCATTGCATAAAACATTTCCAAAGGAAGCAACTTGAGCAAATAATGGCAAAGGTTGAGCCACAGTCGCTCCCGCTACGCCTGTACATCCTTTAGTATCAGTAACGGTTACGGTGTATGTTCCGGCTGTAACGTTTATAAGGTTGTTTCCCGTGTTGCCATTGCTCCACGAATAATTGTAAGGAGGAGTTCCACCTGTCACGTTTATAAAAATGCTCCCGGTCGAACCGCCATTGCACAAGGCATTAACAACGGAATCTATTAATATACTTAATTGGTTAGGTTGAGGCACCAAGACATTAAGATAATCAGTACATCCTTTTGAATCGCGAAGGGTAACCACATAATTGTTAGCGGTTAATCCGGTGAATGATGGAGATGACTGAAATGTAATACCATTAATGCTGTAACTATAAGGCGGAATACCTCCGCTTAATGAAACATAAATGGCGCCATCTGCTCCACCAAAACACGAAACAGGTTTTACTGAGTCTAATGCAGCAATCACTGCATACTGATTGTTTACTGTCGCAGAGGTTGAAGTGGTGCAGTTGTTGGCATCTGTTACCACAATATTGTAAGCGCCGCTTGAGACATTATTGAAAACATTGGATGCTTGATTAGGGCCTCCATTTAAGGAATATAAATATCCTGCTACTCCTCCTGATGCGGATATAGTTATTTTACCATCAAAAACATTTGCACAGCTCGCATCTTGAACCGCAGCGCTTGCAGTAAGTGGGGACGGCTGGCCAACAAAGACCGGATTAAATAAATAATCAGAACCGCAATTGAGCGCATCTTTTACTGTTAAAAAGTAATTCCCGGACGTTAGGCCTGAGAATATATTCGAAAGCTGATAAGTAATTCCATTATTGTTTGAATACTGGTAAGGTGGATTTCCGCCGGAAGCAGTAACGGTAATTTTACCTGTTGCCTCTCCATGGCAAAGCACGTTATCCACTGTAACATTTGAAATAACGGGAAGAGGGGCAACCGTGATGGTCGCTGAGCCTCCGAAACCACTGTTTCTTATGCATCCGTTAGCATCAGTAATTTGAACAAAAGAGAAGGTAACCGTAGAAGTCGGTGCAACCCTTGCAGTATCTCCATTCAATACTCCAAGGCGTGAGTAAGTATTGCTTCCATCGGTGTACAATATGTTAAATGGTGAAGATCCTGAGGAAAAATTAAAAGTTATTATAGTATCGGTACCTGAACAAATTGTGTTGGTTCCGGATATACTACCGTTTGGTAACGGATTCACGCTTACAGTGAAAGGAGTACAGATAGTTGTATTGCAATCGCCTTCAGCCCTTAAATAGTATGTTGTCGTAACTGTAGGTGATGCATTGAATGTGGGCCCTACATGTACTAAGGTGCCTCCACAGCTACCGGTGTACCATCGCCAGTCGGCACCAAAACCCAATGAACCTCCAACTGGAGCCAATAAAGTTGAATTACCAATGCAGATGGAAGGAGAGCCGCTAACTGCGGAAGCGGGAACAGATGTATCGCGTACTGTTACAGTTGTAAATATGCATCCGGTATTGTTGCAGGTTCCTTCAGCGCGCACATAATAATCAGTGGTATTTGTTGGAGTTACAGTTATGCTGTTTCCTGTGCCAACCAGTGTACCTCCACAGGCGCCAGAGTACCATCTCCAAACAGCATTAGAGCCTAATGAACCGCCAACTACGCTCAATGTTGTAGGTTGCCCCTTACATATAGTTGTTATTCCTGATATCCCGGTAGGTGTGGTTGAAGGAGAATTCACTTTTACAGTATGCGTATTTGATATTGCCGGATTTGGATTGCATCCGGAGCCTGAGCAGGCGTAAACTGCTCTATAGTTTGTAGTAATAGAAGGAGTAACGCTAACTGTACCACCGCTAAGGCCTGTGGATACCCAACTAGTACCGTCAAAAAATTCCCAGCTAACAGGAGAACATCCTACTCCACCGGTGGCAGCGGCAGTAAGCGTGGCGCTTCCTCCCAAACAAATTGAATCGCTTCCACTAATACTGATAGCCGGGTCAGGAACTACTGTTACCTGCTCTACATTGGATAGCGCTGGATTAGGGTTGCAACCGGTTCCTGAACAAGAAAGTACAGCGCGATAAAGTGTGCTGGAGGTAGGGGTAGCCGTAAAGGTATTGCCTGTTGCACCTGTACTTACCCAGCTAAAACCGTTGAAGAATTCCCATGATACAGGTTGGCAGCTAACTCCGCCGGCCGGGGTAGCAGTGAAAGTAAAACTTCCTCCGGTGCAGATTGTTCCCCCTGAAGATATGCTTATAGTAGGATCGGGATTAACGGTTATGGTTTGTGTAGAAGAAATAGCAGGGTTGGGGTTGCAACCGTTGCCGCTACATGAATAAACAGCTCTGTAATTAGTTGTGGAGGCCGGTGAAAAGGTTACGGTGCTTCCGGTAGCTCCAGTAGTAACCCACGAACTGCCGTCAAAAAATTCCCATACAATAGGGCCGCAGCCGGTTCCTCCGGCTGCAGTGGCGGTAAGTGTTGCATTGCCCCCAGTACATATACTGGTTGTTCCTGAGGCACTGATAGAAGGATCTGCTACCACAGTTATCGTAACAGGTGATGAAACCGCGGGATTAGGATTGCAGCCTGTGCCGCTACATGAATACACTGCCCTGTATTGTGTAGTGCTTGTAGGTGAAACGGAAACGGTATTTCCTGTCAAACCAGTACTGATCCAGTTGCTTCCATCAAAAAATTCCCAGGAGATAGCGCTGCAGCCGGTGCCGCCAGAGGGATTTGCCGTAAGCGAAGCGCTTCCTCCGTCGCAAATAGTAGTTGATCCGGAGGCCGATACAGCCGGATCAGCAACAACAGTTATTGTAACCGGTGCAGAAATAGCGGGATTGGGATTGCAACCGGAACCGCTGCATGAATAAACCGCCCTGTATTGTGTGGATGCAGTGGGAGATACGCTAACCACATTACCTGTCAAACCGGCTGAAATCCATGAAATACCGTCAAAAAATTCCCAAGATACTGAACTGCATGAAACACCCCCGGAAGTGGTTGCCGATAGTGTAGCGCTCCCTCCTGTACAAATAGTTGTTGTTCCTGAAGCTGTTACGGATGGGTCGCTCACCACTGTAACGGTAACAGTTCCTGATACAGCAGGATTGGGATTGCATCCGGTTCCACTGCATGAATAAACCGCTCTGTATTGAGTTGTAGCGGTAGGGTTTACTACCACACTATTTCCGGTTAAACCGGTTGTCTGCCAGCTATTGCCATTCCAAAATTCCCAGCTAACTGAAGAGCATCCTGTTCCTCCAGAAGTAGTTGCAGTGAGGGTGGCAGTTCCTCCATCGCAGATTGTTGTTGTTCCGCTTGCGCTAACTGTGGGGTCAGGAACAACTGTAACGGTGGCAGATACGCACGCAGTGTTACCACAAGCATTTTCTCCGCGAAGGAAATAGGTGGTTGTGCTACCCGGTGTTACGGTGATATTGTCGCCTGTTCCGATGGGTGCTCCCGATCCACATCCCCCTTGATACCACCGCCATGCCCCGCCTGTGCCGGTAGTTCCACCCACACGGCTAAGCGTAACGCTACCGCCTGTACAAATTGTGCTTCCACCGCTCACTCCGGTAGCAGCTACAAAAGGAGTTTCATGTTCAACAATTAATTGGGGACGATTACTTGAAGCCCAACCGCGAAAATCTATCCATTCATCGTTATCTACAATAATTGGGTCAGAATGAATAAAATCTTCGTTATCGAAAGAAAACATTATAAAATTATTGGGAAGCGATGCTTTGACCCTTGCAGCTGCATTCTGAGGAAAGTCCTTCCATACATTATTTGGCGACTCGTTGTAATCAATACAAGCACCTCCGCATGTTCCCCACACATCATAACGGGCATATACTATTGCAAAACCGTTAATGTTGTTAAAAATATCATCGCAAGTAGCGGGCACCGGATCAAAAGTTATAGGGTCGTTTGCCTGATACCAAAAGCGTAAAGCGTTATCATCGTTTCTTGGGTTCTGAAAATTGTATTGAAAAAAGCGTGTTGTTGCATTTAGCACACAATCATCATCTGGAATACTGGTAACATTGAATTTGGCATAGCCTTGATATTGATCGTTGTCAAATGTGCCATCATCAAATCCAACTCTTATGTTTTCGTCTGAATCGTTGTTTGTAGAGAAGTCACATCCTGCATCCTCTTCAACAGTTCCTGTCCAATAAGTTGTGGCATTTGGTGTTACTGTAGTGATTGGGTCAATTATCAAAGGATATTGCATGTCTTGCCTTGTGAGCCATTCGGTTGGCACCAATATGTAAATGGTAATTTCCTCACCATTTTGTTCAATCTTATAGCTTCCTTTTATCCTTCCTTCGTTTCTGTAAGGCCTGTCTTTTTCAAAATAAACAGGCGCTTTATATCTGAAAAGTTCAAAACCTGTTGAGTTACTAACACTTACGAAACCTTTTTCTTCCTGATAAGAAAAAGTAAAACCTTCAGGTACAACTACTCTTTCTTTGAATGCAATAAATGATGCTTGTGCTGGTATGTCCCATTCTTTTATAGAAGTAATTTCATAACTTAATTTGAAGCCGCCAGCATTATGTTCAATTTCGGCATGAATATCTTTAGCAACCTGTTGATATATTATTTCATTATCGCTTTTCAGCGAAGGCTTGCCGGTAAGATTATCAAGAGTTTTTAATTCATTAAAATTTTTATCCAGGCATACCAGCTTTGGATCTTGTAAAAAGCGTATTTCTAAATTGTTTTCTGTCTTTACAAAAATTCCGTTTTTAAAATCATTTCCATAAAAAGTATGAAAACGATTGAATTTGTTGGCAAAAGAGTATCCCGGAATTGTCTGATCAGGAATAATGTCGTTAAGGGTTGTGTGCCACAATCCATTCTTATAATAGTGAACTGGTCCGGCTCCAATTACACTGATAATTTTTCCATCTTTTGTGAGAAAGTGTTTTGAGTTTTCATCTCTTTTATCGAGTAGCTCGGCTGATGGATCAGCGTAGCTGTATGGGCCGTTTGCATTAAATTGTTTAAGAAAAATATCTTCCCTTTCAAAATTTTCCGGATAAAGTTTGCTGGGTGGGGCTATCACCCCTTTTATTTTCTGTTTTATTTCTTGTGTTTGTAACGCTAACGCTGAATTTTCATTATAAACAATTTGTTTTTGCCCAAATGATTTACTTATTAATAAAATAGATAACAATGTCGTGCCAATAAGGTAAAAAGTTCGGGTTTTCATCTTTTTTTAAATTGATAGCCAAAAATATTCTCATAACTTTAAATCGCCACTAGTGGTGTATCCTTTTTTGTTAAATGCAAGGTACATCTTCAATATTCGCAGTTTCATAACGTTTAGTTTATAATTAAAGAACCCGTTTATTTTTGCGCTCAGATGTCAAGAGCAGTAATATTTATTTTGTTATGCAGTTGTATTTTCCAATCTTTTGCACAAAATCATGAGTTTGGAGGCTTTGCTGGTTTTGGGCACTATTTTGGAGACCTTAACCCTAAATTCAGCTTTGCCATGCCTGGCCCTGCCGGAGGGGTTTTTTATCGGTACAACATCAAAAAGCGCGGTGCTTATCGCGCATCAGTAAATTTGGGTATGGTTGAATTCAGAGATGATGCTACGAATATTCCATCCAGCCTGCAGCGCAACCTTTCGTTTCGAAGCAACATAATTGATATAACCAATCTTATAGAATTTAATTTTTTGGAATACGATAAAAAAGCAAAACGCAAATGGTTTACACCTTATCTTGCTACAGGGTTTACATTGTTTTTTTTCAATCCCAAAGCTTATTACAGAGACCGTTGGATTTATCTGCAACCTTTGGGCACTGAAGGGCAAAACGATCCCGACTATTCAGGTGTAAAAAAATATAACCTTTATAACTTTTCTATCCCCGCCATTTTCGGGTTTAAGTTTTCTGTAAAAAGTTGGAACATAGCTATCGAAGGAGGCTGGAGGCAAACTTTCACAGATTATCTTGATGATGTAAGTGGAAATTATCCGGCTTATGTTTCAATGCCCGGCGGCTCACAGGGTTTGGCAGCGCAACTTTCCGATCGCTCGCGAGAGAAAGGAATCGAGCCGATAGGAAAACCCGGTAAGCAACGTGGCGAAAGCCCTAAGACCGATGCATATTTGTTTGCAGGGATTACTATAAGTTACACCATTTTACGCATTGAATGTCCAAAACCTTACGGGTTGCGATGATCATTTTATACAGTAAGAAAAAACCGGAACCAAATAACATTTGTGTACATTGATAATGTCAAGAGCTGTTAGTTTTCTATATGCTTTTATTCCAATTGTTGCCAATTAAATTTTACTTATGAAAATTATATGCGTAGGCAGAAATTATGTTGAACATATTCGCGAACTTGAAAACGATGTACCAGAAGACCCGGTGGTTTTCTTAAAACCATCTACTGCCCTCCTTAAAAACGGTATGCCGTTTATCATACCGGAATGGAGTAATAATATTCATTATGAATCAGAAATTGTATTGAAAATATCTAAACAAGGAAAATATATACAGCAAAAATTTGCGCATAAATATTTCAATGAAATATCTGTAGGTATAGATTTTACGGCACGTGATGTGCAGCAGACCTTAAAAGAGAAAAGTTTGCCATGGGAACTATCCAAATCATTCGATGGAAGTGCTGCTGTGGGTAAATTTTTAGATAAAGAAAAATTTCCTCTTCCGATTCATTTTTCTTTATTCTTAAATGGTAAACAGGTGCAATCGGGCAATACATCCAAAATGATTTTTTCATTTGAAAGGATTATTAGTTTTGTATCCATGTATTTTACCCTGCAACAAGGCGATATTATATTTACGGGAACACCGGCGGGAGTAGGAAAAGTGAATGCCGGTGATTTGCTTGAAGCCAGGTTGGAAGATGAATTAGTTTTGCGCTGCGAAATCAAGTAAACTATATGCTAAATGCATCCTTTCCTGCTGATTCCTATATATATTTTCACAGGTTATTTTCTTAAAAAGACCGGAATTGGAAAAGAGTCTTTAGCTTTATGGCTGAACAGAATAGTTATAAATGCTTGTCTTCCATCGTTAGCTTTATTAAAAGTGCCCCGGTTGCAAGCTTCTAGTGCGTTGCTGCTTCCTGCTTCTGTAGCATGGGTTGTATTTTTTGTTGCCTTCCTTTTTGTGTTGGTGTTATCTTGGCGGCTGTGCCTTGATAATTCTACCAAAGGCAGCTTTTTGCTGTGCTGTGGTCTTTTCAACAGCGCTTTTATTGGCTTTCCTATGGTACAGGCGCTATATGGAGATCATGCGCTCAGTGTGGCTATCATCACCGATCAGTTAGGTTCTTTTTTGGTTTTAAGTACAGCGGGGCTTTTTGCGGCTGCATATTACTCTGGATCTCATATTAGCTACAAGAGTTTTTTTGCCAGAATTTTTTCTTTTGCTCCCTTCTGGGCTTTTCTCATTGCCTTGTTCTTAAAGTTTTCAGATTTGGAAATTCCAAACATGTTTAATCCGATTTTGAATTTTTTATCCTCGCTCTTGACTCCATTAGCGCTGGTTGCGGTAGGCCTACAATTAAATTTCTTAATTGATAGAAATAATGTTCCTATTTTAATTAAAGGACTGTTTTACAAGTTGATTATAGCTCCAATGATTATTTTTTTAATTGTTCTGTGTTTACAATCTGAACATAATTTGTTGCTTAAAAAAGTTTGTGTTATTCAATCTGCCACACCGCCCATGGTGTCAGGGAGTATTTTAGCGATTCGTAACAGGCTTAATCCGCCCCTTTCTGCTGCATTTGTAGGTATTGGCATACCTTTGTCTTTCGTTACTATCCCTTTGTGGTTTATCCTGTTAGAAATTATTTTTTAGGTTTGAGAAAAATACTACAATGGATTATCAATACATTAAAGTAAACGAATGTTTAGAAACCAACATTGCACTGATTGAGTTGAACAGGCCAAAGGAATTAAACGCTTTATGCCGTGAGATGATGTGTGAAATCAGGGATGCACTCCGATTGTTGGATGAAGATGAAAACGTGAGAGTAATAATTTTGACCGGTGGCGAAAAAGTGTTTGCCGCAGGCGCTGATATTAAGCAAATGGCAGATGCAGGAGCAATAGATATGGTAAATATTGATCAGTTTAGCACATGGGACCAGATCAGGAAAACCAAAAAGCCAATCATCGCAGCGGTGAGTGGTTTTGCATTAGGAGGAGGGTGTGAATTAGCTATGACCTGCGATATGATTGTTGCATCGGACACAGCCCGCTTTGGACAACCTGAAATAAAAATCGGAACAATGCCTGGTGCGGGAGGCACCCAAAGGCTCACCCGAGCCATTGGTAAAGCGCTGGCGATGGAGTTGGTACTTACCGGGCGTTTTTTTACCGCTGAGGAAGCGCTGCAACACGGCCTTATTAATAGAGTCGTTCCGGCAGAGCTTTTAATAGATGAAACACTCAAGTTAGCACGGGAAATAGCTTCTAAGTCGCCGGTTGCTGTAAAATTGGCTAAAGAGGCTGTTAATGCGGCCTTTGATACCTCATTAAATGAAGGCCTCTTGTTTGAACGCAAAAACTTCTATCTCACTTTTGCCAGTGAAGATCAGAAAGAAGGCATGAAAGCTTTTATTGAAAAGAGATCGCCTGTATTTAAAGGGAAATAGTTCTTATCCTGTCAATTTTAGTTGCCAAATCCAACAAACTAAGGTACAACATTTAGCTCTTTAAAACTGTATCGCGACTTATTTCCGTTGCCGACCATCAGCGAAACTTTCTTTTTGCCGATTTCCCTAAATGTGTAAGTTACGATAGCCGTGTAGGCTACACTGTCGTTTGGAAAGCTCCAGAAATATTCTTTTGCATTATCGGAACAGTAGGCGTTGAAAATTACAGGCTTGTTTACCGGTACGCTATCTTCTTTTTCGCTTACCGTAAAGCATGCGTATGGCATTTTGCCACATGAGGTTAGAAGCATTGTAGTGATTAAAAGCGGAATATATTTGCACTTCGACATCACTGAGCTTTGCGGGGTGCATTTATTTTTTTGGCAGGCGCTGATGTTTTAGCAGGGTTTTTGGCTTTTTGATGTGATTTGGCAGAAGTAGTAACGGCTACCCCCTCCTGTGTGCCAGCATCATTTTTAACTTTTGACACTTTCTTTGATTCTTTTTCCTGGCTTTCAGTTGCATGTTGTACGTTATCATCATCTTTATTGTTTTTATTCTGCTCATCTTGCAGGAGAGTGTCTAAAAGATTTTTGGATTTTAGTATTTCATACCATTTTACAAGTTTTTTCATGTCGCTTACATACAACTTTTCCCGGTCGTAATCCGGGATTATTTTCTCAATGTATTTTTTTAGTTCCTCATCGTTGCTATACACAGGTGGATTGCTTTCTTCCTGGCTTTTCATCTCAGATAGAACTTTTTTTAATGAGATGCCCTCACCAGTAGTATATATCGTTATGTTATCCAGTGTAGTAAAAAGATGTTTCCTGCCCGATGCAAAAGTTGTTTTGTTATCGCTTAAAGATGTTATAACCAAGCCATCGTTTCTTTTGCCTTCAATTTTATAAAGGCCAGGCATCCCGGTAACCACTACAATTTGTGATAGTGTCATTTGTTCCATCAGGTGCAAAAGTATTTTTTTTAATGATTCTCATAGACAATTTGCAGTTGCCGGTGTTTAATTTTGCTGGTTGTTGGTAGGGTAGTTTCTATCAGGTACTCTTATGTTGCCCTTTTTTATGTATATTATTTAGGATTACAGATGTATATTTTTTTAGCCAAGTTTTTTCAATGATATTTCTCAAAAAGTATAAATAAGTTTTAATCAACATGTTGATTAACAATTATATATGCCGATACTTACATTAATTTTTGATTATTTTTTTGTGTATTTCTGTAATACTCAGTTTAAATTATATTTTTGGCACAGGTTTTGTGCTAGATAAAATCAAATAAGAATAATCTTACAATGAAACATTTATATCTACCAATATTTACTATATTTTTATATTTAAATCTATGCGCTCAATCTCTCACTCCGAACTTTACTTTTTTTAATTCGGGTGATACAGTGTATATACAGCCGGGTGCATTGTTGTATGTGGGAGATGACCCCGATAATGGCGAGTTTGGAGATTTAGTTATAAGAGGTGATTCTACCGTGCCCGGGCAAGGGGTAATTTATAATGATGGGGTAATTGCGTTGACAGGAAATTTATTTTCCGGAGACACTGTAAATGGAATCAGTTATGGTAACCCTAAATTCGATACGGTAAAAGGGGTGTTTTATAGTGTTCCTCCCTCTGTAATTAAAGAAAGAATGGTTGTTTTTAGAGGTGATGACAACAACCAGGTAATTAAAGGGTATTTGGACCAACCAGAGGCTTCCTTTTTTAATTTAGGTATTGATAAAGATCCTAGCCAAATAGGTGCCAGTGTAGTATTGGGCTCTAATGTTCGTGTTCGAGGGTCGCTTATTTGGAATCCTAATCAATCCGGTATTACCGCTTCAACTTATGATCAATCTGGTTCTATTGCGATGACAGATTACTTAAGTGGAGGAGGTTACGGAAGAATTAAAACATATAGAAACAATAAAGACTATGAATTATATATTTCTAACCCTGATACTGCCTCTATTGTAAATTATTCCACTTTTTCTATTAATACATCAGATGCCCTTAAAATTGTTGAAAATCGGGGAGTCCAAGGAGTTGGCTTAGGAGGATTGTCCAGAGAAATCGGCTTCACGTCAAAATACTATGCTTTTCCTGTAGGCACTAATCTTCGTGGGAATAACGGTGTTTTACTCAATTTCAGTTCTCTTCCTCCAAGCGGTTCCAGAAAAGTTCGTGGTATGTTTGTAAATGTTAATGGTTCTGTTGGTTCTGTCAACTATGCGCTGTACGCAACTTCATATCCATGCAATGGAGGTTTTCCTCATTGGTTTGAATTTAATACATTATTAAACGATCATGGATACTGGAGTTTCGATGCGGATCAAAATAATCTTAATCACTACAAATATGTTATTTACACTTTTCCTAACGGACTTAGCACTTCTGAATACGACTTGTTAATGAGTGGTAACAACATGAGGGTTTTGAAGTATAATGCCAGTGTGGTTGACACTCCCAATGGTGATTGGAGTCCATGGGTAGGGGGTATTGGAAACGACACTCAAAACTTAATCAATTACACATTTTTTGATACATCTGTGGCCTGTTACAACAATCCTTTTAATGGGATTCCCGGCGGTGAATACAATGATTTTTCTCATTTTGGAATTGGTGGCAGTGGCTCTTCTTCTTTGCCCATTGAATTGCTCACCCTTAAAGCTTATCCGGTTAAAAATGAATTCATTCGTGTAGATTGGGTTACAGCGTCAGAAATAAATAATGAAAACTTTAGTTTTATCGTAGCCAGGACGGGGTTAATTTCATTAAAATCGGGGAGGTTAAAGGCAAAGGTACCACCACGGAATTCAGTCAGTACTATTTCGATGATAAAAATGTATTGCCAAACATCACTTATTATTATCGTCTGAAACAGATTGATTTTGATGGAAAACATGAATTGTCTATAATAGTTTCAGCTGCAATTACCGGTTCTGAGTCTGTTATTATCAGTGAGTTTATTCCCAATCCCGCAATAGGAAATTCAAAAATACTTATTACATCTCCTACCGACCTTCAGTTGGATGTAAATCTGTATAATCCTTTGGGTCAGGAAATTCAAGCAGGTAAGTTGGTTTTGACAGCCGGAGTGCAAACACCTTTTGTTGTAGATGCTTCTACACTTGCTGCTGGCAACTACGTATTGTTGTTGCGTAACGATAATTTGTTTGTCTCCCGCAGACTTGTTGTAACTACTCGCTAATTTTAATTATGTGCTAAATTTTTAGGCCGGCGAACTCGCCGGCTTTTTTTTAAAAAAAATTGTATTCCTCTTTCACTATGCCGATCTGCCCATTCTAATTGCATTAAATGCTGAAATGTGATTTAAAGAAAAGTTAGGAAACTTTTATTGTTTATTTCAGTTCCCTTGTTCTACATTTGCGCGCTCATGAAAAGGAACGATACTCAGTTGCTTCGAGGAAAGCTCCTGGAAAATGCGAGGCAAATGTTCATTAAACGCGGCATTCAAACGCTGCGCATGGACGATTTAGCAAAAAAACTGGGAATTAGTAAAAAAACTATTTATGTACTTATTAAAGACAAAGCTTCATTAGTAAAAGAGGTAATTGAAGATTATGTAGATCAAGAAAGGAAGATAAATGAAAATATTCGCCGAAACGCCAGCAATCCGGTAGAAGAAATGGTGATGTTGATGTCGCATGTGCTACAGCAAACTAAGGAATTGAACCCACAGGTTCTCTTCGACTTACAAAAATTTTATCCTGAAAGCTGGGATATTTTTCATCATTATCGCAGCAGCTTCATGTTTGATTTTATTCATACTAATGTAAAAACAGGCGTAGAACATAATTTTTATCGCAGCGATTTGAAAACCGATATTGTTGCAAAATTTTACATAGGCGCGATTAAAGTCATCAGCGATCAATCCTTATTTCCTTCTAAACATTACCCATTTGTCTCGGTTGTAAAAGAGTATCTTGAATATCATCTGCGGGCCATTGTTACTGAAAAAGGTTTAAAAGAATTGCTGACGCTTAAAAACAAATCTTTCCATGAAATCCATAAATAATTTATACATCGGACATTCGATAAATTATTTTTTAATGCGCGTTGTTTTTTGCTTGTTTATCATACTGCAACTTAATATAAAGTTAGTATGCCAAACACCGAAATTCAT
>JAVQWQ010000055.1:0-13248 GCA_033578915.1 Chitinophagales bacterium
TATAATGATGGTAAGCCACGACAAGACTTTTTTGGATAATGTTACCAATAGAACCATTGAAATTGTACAAGGAAGGATAGAAGATTATCCCGTAAGTTATTCACCTTACATAACGTTGAGAAAAGAACGCAAAGAGCAACTCGCCAACGCTGCAAAAAATCAGCAACGAGAGATTGCACGTATGGAGCGCAATATTGAGCGATTCAGGGCAAAAGCCAATAAGGCGAGCTTTGCGCAATCTCTCATTAAAAAACTCGAAAAAATGGAACGCATCGAAACAGAAGAAGATGATGGCTTCTTCTTGAATCTTAGATTTCCTCCTGCGCCACCTTCCGGAAAAATAGTGCTTACCGCTGAGCAAATTTCCAAAAGCTTTGATCAAAAAAAAGTAATTCAAAATCAAAGCCTGATATTGCAGCGAGGGGAGAAAGTCGCTTTTGTGGGAAAAAACGGAACCGGCAAAACAACCTTCTCGCGTATTCTGGTAAACAACCTCGTGCCTGACTCGGGCAAGGTTACACACGGACACAATGTTATCATAGGTTATTATGCACAGCATGCAACAGAATCATTGAATCCCGATGAAACGGTTTTGGATACCGTAGATAAAGTAGCTACAGGAGAAATCAGAACCAAGCTTCGCGATTTATTGGGAGCATTTCTTTTCAGAGGCGATGAGGTGTATAAAAAAGTAAAAGTGTTGAGTGGGGGCGAGAAGAGTCGTCTTGCTTTATGCAAAATGATTTTGGAGCCTGCCAACCTTTTAGTTCTCGACGAGCCGACAAATCACCTCGACATGCCATCTAAGGAAATATTAAAACAAGCCTTGAAAAATTTCGATGGCAGTGTACTGATTGTGAGCCATGACAGAGATTTTTTAGATGGTTTAGCAGAGAAAATATTTGAATTTTCTAAAGAAGGAATTAAAGAACATTTGGGAGATATTAATTATTTCCTGCAGAAAAAAGCTGCTGAAAACATGCGTGCATGGGAAGCTCAGCGCGATAGCAAAAATAAGCCTTCACTTCAGCCCGAAAAAAATCTGAAAGGCAAATCACCTGAAAACGGAAATTCAAAACAACTAAAACAAAAGCTATCACAAATCGAAAAGCAAATAGATGCTTTAGAGAAAAAAATAAAAGATGCAGAAGGAAAGTTAACTCAACCAGATCTCTATGAATCCTTAAATAATAATGATTTTTTTGAACATTACGAACAGCTGAAGAGGGAACTTCATGATTTAATGCATCAATGGGAATTGATATATGCTGCCATAGAAAGCTCTGCGTAATATTTATAAGCAGAAGAGTGTGGTATAAAAAAGTTCTCTTCAGTGAATAATTTATCTATTATGTAACAAAACAGGTGCAGTTGCCGTAAAGAATAACAGCAAACGGTCAAACCTATTGCTGATTTACTAACTGTACCTGTTATGTTATGAAAAAGATTAAACTCCTCCTTACTCTTGCGATTACATCATTTATCGCACTAGTAAAAGCTCAACAGCCATCATACGTAATAGCTGATTTCCGGGCAGTAAATACACAAGGATGCTCACCATTTATAGTATTGCTTTTTGATTCATCGCGCAGCGATCAGACCATTGTGGCTCGCCGATGGGTAATCACCGATGCATCAGGTGATACTGTATTTGTTGACAATACCAATAAAACTACAGTGGGGGTTACATTATCCGATTCTGGTTGTTACACAGTATCACTTTTTGCAGTCAATCGTTTACAAGTATCAGATTTTAGAATCAGGCAAAATTATTTATGTGTTAAAGCCAAACCAAGGATAAGTTTTACAGCTTCAGTTATGGGAGGTTGTCCTCCTCTTACCGTAAATTTTCAATGTAACTCACAAGCCCTTTGCGGAATTATTGATAGTGTTACAGTTGATTTTAAAAATGGAATTGTTCAGAGTTTTCCAGCTTGTTCTGGTTTTTCTACTACATACACTAATACAGGTCAATACAGGCCTACTTTTTTTGTAAAGAATTCCTGCGGTTGTTTCTCAGATTCAACATGGACAAATCCAATAACAGTAGCAAACAAACCAGTTGCCAGTTTCACTGCTGCTGGTAATACTCAAAGCTGCAGTGCTCCTTACGCAGTTCAATTTACTGCTCAGTCTCAAGGGCCTAATGTGCTATATCAGTGGTTTGTAAATGGAACCGTGAGGCAAAATAGCACATCTCAATTTTTTAATTTCAATTTCGGAGTTGGCAAGCACAATGTGATGTTAGTGGTAATAGATACACTAACTCGATGCTCAGACACTCTTAATCGATTAAATTATATAGTTGTTGGCCAACCCGCAACTCCCTCATTCATTGCAAACAGAACCTCAGGTTGTGGCTCGTTAAATGTCAGGTTAAGAAATCAAACTCAAGGTTCACCTACAAATTTAAGATGGAGAATAATTGACAACCAAAACAACCTTGTATATCAACAGTCAGGCCCGGTTTCGCAGATGGATTCCATTTCCACTTCTATAAATAATCCAGGAACATACACCGTATGTCTTATTGCAACTTTTCAGGGAGGGTGTTCCGATTCTTTTTGCATACCAAATTATCTGACGGTTCATGCTCACCCGAATTCTGATTTTAATGTAAACAGAACCCAGTTTTGCACGACTCCGGCAAGTGTGACAGCTACTCCTGTGGTGAATTGCGGCTCGTGCACTTACTCGTGGAGTACTACTGGGCTTCCAAATACGAGCGGCGCTACATTTAACCCTACGTACACCACTCCGGGCAACAAAAATATCTCTGTTACTGTTACTGATGCCAACGGTTGCACTTCCACTACAACTAAAAACAACATTGTAAGGATAAACAATTTAACAGCCAGAATATTTAAGACCGGAAGAGGGGGTTGTCCTCCATACACCGTTTCCTTTGCAGATAGCACTCAAAGCCCGGAAACTATTACCAATGTATCATGGAGTTTTCCCGGGGGCAGTATCACTTCATTTACAGGCAGCACACCTCCTCCTGTTACATATAGTGCTGCAGGTGTATATGTAGTTACCCTCCAGGTTCAAACCGTTTCAGGATGCACTGCAACTGTGCGAGACACCATAAGAGTATCGAATAAACCCACCGGGACATTTACGGTTAATCCGACCACTGTATGCTATGAAGAAATACCTAATCTTTTCAGATGGATGGGTAGTTCCTTTGACACTTTGATCTGGCACTTTGGAGATGGCGGAACTGCTACACGCAGGGTAGATACCATCAGTTATTTTTACCGTGACCTCGGAGACTACACTCCATGTGTTATAGCTTCTAAAGATGGCTGTCGTTCTGATTCGATATGCATGAACCAAATTACTGTTAATGGGCCAATAGCCAATTTTACCGATTCATTCCACTGCTCAAATCGAAAAAATTATTTCTATAAAAATACTTCGGTACAAGCCACATCTTATTTCTGGAGATTTTGCGATGGAACCACAACTACACAAATGAACCCTCAAAAATACTATCCCAACTGTGATACTTGCACTGTTACTCTTACAGCATTTAACTCGCTCACTGGATGTACGCATAGAAAATCGTTAGTTACTAATGTAATATGCCCGCAGGTTGATTTTGTTGTAAGTGATACCGTTGGTTGTATCAATTTCAGGCCTACTTTTACAAATATATCTTCCAACAAAGCTTCCACTCGCTGGGACTTTAATATCAACAACGGGATACAATATAGCAGTGGTCAGCACTCCATGCCCGCATTCAACAACACCTATCTAACGCCCGGCTACTATGGTGTTTCTATGGTTAATATTGACGCAAATGGTTGCCGCGATACGGTAACAAAGCCTAATCTAATTAAAGTAACCAGGGCAGTTGCATCTATGCGTCCAAGCGATACGGTTTTTTGTATTCCTCACACCGTGAATTTTACCAACAACTCCAGTGCTGTGTTATCCTCTGTTACAAGAACAGTTTGGAATTACGGCAACGGAACTCCTCCAGACTCATCTTACCACGGTTCGCATCAATATACAACCATGGGGATATTTCGGGTTAGACTAACAGTATTTAATGAGTATGGGTGTTTTGATACGGTCTCAAGAAATATTTTAGCTAACAAAATAACTGCGGCCGCACTATTTGATGACAGCACCTGCGTAGGTGCAACCAATCTTTTTGTAAATCAATCCACGGGTATTAATCAGGTTTATCAATGGAGTTTTCCGGGCGGAACCCCTGCCAACAGTACTTCAAGAAATATAAGTGTAGTCTATAATTCACAAGGAAGTTTTCCTGTAAGGTTGATAGTGCGTGACAATACCAACACATGTAGAGATACACTCAGAGATACTATCCATGTATATAATCCTATAGCAAATTATGGATTAGACAAAAAGTATGCCTCTTGCCCTAATCCTCCTTTCTTAGTTCAATTTTTTGATTCATCTAGAAATGACATTCATAGCTGGGAATGGGACTTTGGAGATGGGACACCTATATCTAATGAAAGAAATCCTACACATTACTATACTCATGCAGGGGTATTTCCAGTAAGGCTTACCGTACGTACCAACAATGGCTGTGAATCTACCATCATTAAAGATACAGTTGTTGTAGATGGTCCTTTCGCTACGATGACCTTTTCTCCCCAACCTGGAATTTGTCCGTGCGACAGTGTTGAGTTTACCATCACTACCGTAAAAGCTACTCAAGCTATCTTGCTTGATGGACAAAATCCTCCATACACTTTCCCTTCAATTTCACCTGTTGGCACATTTGATAATCCAACCGTTTTAAAGAGAAAAGTTAGATTTTGTACTTCAGGAACCGCGAATGCACAAGCCTTAGTATCCGATGGAATGGGCTGTAATGTACTTCTTCAGCCGGTTCCGGTGCTGATAGACACTCCTTCAACAGATTTCACTTTTATCAATAATGTGTGCGATTCAGGTTCTGTTTGTTTTACAGACAATAGCATGTTTTTCACACCGGGTACATATTTTGCATCTCGCTTATGGGAGTTTGGTGACGGTGAAACGGACACCACGGCAAATCCTTGTCATTTCTTTAAATCACCAGGTAATTATTCAGTGAAACTTACCGTATATAACAATCTGGGATGCAGCATGAGTAAAATTAAAGTTGTCCGGATTAAAGCTTCTCCTAGGATTAATATTTTAGCGAATGATACTAATGGCTGTGCAGGACAAACAATAACATTCACTCATCAAACTATCACAGATTCTCCAACAATAATAAATACGATTTCGTGGAATTTAGGTAATGGCAACACATCCTCTTTGTCATCGCCTTCTCAGAACTATCCAAACCCTGGAACTTATAATGTAGAGCTTACTGTAACTGATAATCTGGGTTGCGTAGGTAGGGCAATGCTGCCGGTTACCATTAATCCTTTGCCACAAGCCAATGGAGAAGGCGATACTACTATTTGCGCAGGAAGTACGGCATTGTTGCGTGGCACAGGAGGCTCTACTTGTCTATGGACTCCATCTAGGGGTCTGAATGATTCATCCTCCTGCACTCCGCTAGCCTCTCCTGCTACCGACCAATGGTATTTTTTCACTGCCATTGATACTAATGGATGTATGGGCAAAGATTCAGTTTTGGTTAAAGTGGCTAATCTCAAAGCATCATTTAACAGAGCTTCTGTTTGTTTTCCCGACACAGTTTCTATCCGTTACACGGGTTCAAACACTAATGGAACTATCGTTTCCTATTTGTATGACTTGGGTGATGGAAATACATCTACCCTGCGCAACCCTAAGCATGTTTATGCCTCAGCAGGAACTTATAATGTTAAACTTTTGATAACTGATAACAACGGTTGCACAGATGACACTATTAATACTGTTAAAGTCAGGCCAAAGCCTCATGCCATAGCCAGTGCAGATACCGCCTGCGCAGGAAATCCAACTACATTGACTGATTTATCTGTATCAGGTTCAGATTCTTCTCTTGCTCGTGTTTGGGAGGTCGGGGCAGCAGGACAGTTGAGATACGACTCAGTAGCAACTTTTATCTATCCTTCATCCGGTTCATACATTGTAAAGCTAAGTGTAACCAATGACGGAGGTTGTAAAGACGACACAACGATTCGTATCTGGGTCCGACCAAATCCAAAGGCAGATTTCACCGCTCCTGAGGTATGCAAAGGGCGTGCTACTCAGTTTACGCCTATTGTTCAAACCAACAACGTAATCAAAAGCATGATTTGGGACTTTGATATGATTAATACAGGAAGAGCTACTTCCCAAATAGCTGGCCCAGTTCAACATATTTATGATTCAGCAGGAAACTATGCGGTTATGCTCAAAGTTTCTGACATGTTTGGTTGTTCGCATGATACAATTAAAATTGTTTCGGTATGGAGTTTGCCGAAGGCAATGTTTGAGGTTCAGAATAATTGCACAAACGCTGCTGTTCAGTTTACATCCGTCAGCAAAAAAGGCTCAGCGAATATTGCCTCTTATAACTGGACTTTTGGAACAGGAACCCCTTCTGCCGCCACTGCTGTGAATCCAATTGTTCAAGCAGGTAATGTTTCAGGGACATATCCTGTACGTCTCATTGTAACGGATACCAACGGCTGTTCAGATACCTTACAGAGTACTTTTAGACTGTTTGAAGGCCCTACAGCCAAAATGTTTGTTTATGATTCCACTGTTTGCCTGAATAATTGTGTGCAACTCAGCAATATCTCTACACCTGGAGAAAACCCCATTAAGAGAGTTGAATGGGATATGAATGCTGATGGAAGTACAGAGTTTGTGAACCAAAACATTCAATGTTATCAATTTAATAACCCGGGTTATAAAAACATTAAACTTACTGTGTACGATAGTATAGGATGTAAAAATAGCGTAACTGTTCCTGTCCAGATTTTATCAGTACCTAAGGCTGATTTTGAATGGCGACCGGTTTGAAGCCTCACCTATGGCACTTATTAATCGTTCATCGCCCGGAACTGGCCCCCTCAGTGCCTGCCAATGGATTTTCCACGATGGTTCATTAAGTAACGTATGCAACACTAGTAAAATTTATCCTAAAGGTGGCTCATATCCTGTCACATTATTGGCAATTGATAGTTATGGTTGTGTAGATACCATCAATAAAACTGTTCAGGTTGACATTCCTACTCAACTGCGTATTCAAGCCGGAGATACCACCATCTGTAAGGGTGAAATATTATCCTATGAAGCAGAAGGAATTTTTAGCGATATAAGCTGGATGCCTTCCACATACCTTGACAATCCGAATAGCGCAAGGGTAGTACTCCGTCCGGATGCTTCAGTTCAATATATCATAGAAGCAAAGAATGGAGCTTGCAAACCTGTAAGAGATACGTTGAGAGTTGATGTTATACAGCCTGTTCCCATCGAGGTTACGGCAACTCCACAGAAAATTCTTTTGGGTGTGAACACCAACCTTGTGGCACAAATCGGAGGCGTAATAGACAGCATTGTTTGGTATCCTTCCGATGGCTTAGACTGCGCTAATTGTGCCAATCCCAAAGCAGCGCCTCAAAAAACTACTACCTATTACGCTACCATTTATTACAGCTTGAATGGTGTAACCTGTACCCAATCTGATTCTGTTACAATTACTGTATTTGAAAGCTGTGAGGAAAGTCCCATTTTTGTACCCAACACATTTACACCCAACGGGGATGGACTTAACGATGGATTCACCATTCGCGGATTGGGAATAACTAAAATCAAAAACTTCAGAATATTCGACCGTTGGGGAAAAATGGTTTTTGCAGTTGAAAATGCTCCAATTAATTCTACCGCTGCGATGTGGTATGGCACAGATATGAGTGGTAAAGAGCTCAATCCCGGTGTATTCGTTTATATGTATGAAATATTATGTATGAACAACCAGGTATTAAGTGGCAAAGGGAACGTTACTCTTATTAAATAAAATTCTCATGATAATTCAATTAAAAACAAAAAATCCATTAATTTTAAACCTGAACCTATGAAAACATTTCTTCAAAAACTCTCCTTGCTACCAGCAACGCTTGCGTTGTTGATAAATGCAAAAGCTCAGGATGTGCACTTTTCTCAATACACCCTGGCGCCAATGCTTCTAAATCCCGCACTTGCCGGCCTTAGCCGCTGCGATTATCGTGTTGCGACAAATTTCAGGACTCAGTGGACTGCTATCAACGGCCTGAATACCTATAGTACGGTTGCAGGAAGCGCCGACTTCACATTAGGTAAAATTACTCGTTACAATAGTTTTGCAGGAGCCGGTATCAGTTTCTTCTACGACCAGGCAGGCGATCTAAAATTTAACACTAACCGGTTAGACATTAACGCTGCTTATCATTTCATGCTCAACAGGAATGGTACCATGAGTATCAGCGGAGGCTTGCAAGGTAGTTTTAACTATCGAAGAATAGATTTTTCTAAAGCAACTTTTGACTCCCAATGGGACAATAGTACGGGAGCTGTTGATCCTAATGGAGTCAGAGAGACATTTGGCAGAAATCAGCTTATCTACGGCGATGCAGGCTTCGGGCTTTTTTTCTCCGCGCTGACCAAAAAAGATCATAATGTTTACCTGGGTTTCTCAGTTATTCATGTGAACCAGCCCAGGATAACCTTTTATCCAAATACAACTGATGCAGCTACTGTGAACGAAAGACTATATATGAAGTTAAGCATTCATGGCGGCTCTCAACTCAACATTAACCGAAAACTTGCCGTAACACCACATTTTATGGCTTTGGTGCAAGGCCCTGCTCAGCAATATAATATCGGAGGTAATGTGAAAATGAAGTTGAGCAATATACCTACCGATAACACTGCAGTCTATTTCGGGGCCCAATATCGCGGCCTTTTCTACACTAAAGGTGGGCCTGTAGATGCAGTCATTCTATCTACACGTGTAGATTATAAAGCATTTACCTTTGCATTTAGTTACGATATTAACGTATCTAAATTGTTGCCAGCTACGAACACGGTTGGCGGCCCTGAACTTGTAGTAATGTATCAAGGTTGCTTCCGCAAAAAACCTCGCCCCGGTCACTGCCCTGCGCTTTAGTTCAATTCAAGATTTTCATAACAGGTACAAGGGAACTCCACCTTAAACGGTGGAGTTTTTTCTATTTACATAGTAGCCTAAACCCTTATTTTGATTCTTGATAGATGCAAGTTGAGTGTTTTCTAATTCAAATTAATACCTTACTGCTGATTGCATTTTATTCACTTACCTCCTTTTTCAATTCTTTTGAAATAACGTTTTTTTTATCTGTGTTTATCAAAAAGCAAATTCTGGATTTATTTTTAATGTAACTTAAATTGAATTATCTGTTTGACTCAGTTAACTGCCTTGTAATTACAGGATATTTTCCTGGGAATCAGTTTTTTTTTTAAGATATGAATGTTGGTCTTTAAATAAGTTTTGTATGGTAATTCTGTGAGCACAAGTTATTCATCAGAAATTGAACAATATATAAGTAATTGTCATGTAAGATAAATGGTTTACTATTTTAGCGCCCAAAAAAACAATGAGCAACAAGCCTTTGCGGAACTTCATGCAAAAACATTTTCTGCATTTTAATGCCGCGGCCTTAGTGGATGCTGCTAAAGCATATGAAGCACATCTTCAGCAAGATGGAAAGATGATGATTACGCTTGCAGGAGCGATGAGCACGGCTGAACTGGGAATTTCTCTGGCCGAGATGATACGACAAGATAAGGTGCATATTATATCCTGCACCGGCGCCAATTTAGAGGAAGATCTCATGAATTTGGTGGCTCACAATCATTATAAACGAGTGCCCCATTACCGCGACCTGAGTCCACAAGAAGAATGGCAGCTTTTGGAACAAGGCTATAACAGAGTGACAGACACATGTATCCCTGAAGAAGAGGCTTTCAGGAGGCTGCAAAAACATATTTATGAATTATGGAAAAAAGCCGATGTTCAAGGCAAGCGATACTTTCCACATGAGTATATGTATGAAATGCTGCTAAGTGGAGTATTGGAACAATATTATCAAATCGATCCTGCAAATAGCTGGGTACTTGCTGCGGCTAAGAAAAACCTTCCTTTAGTGGTGCCTGGCTGGGAAGACAGCACTATGGGTAACATTTATGCTTCCTACTGTATTAAAGGAGAACTGAAACCTACCACTGTGAAAGGAGGGATAGAATATATGGTATGGCTCAGCGAATGGTATCGCCAAAACAGTTCAGGAAAAGGTGTCGGGTTTTTTCAAATTGGAGGAGGTATTGCCGGCGATTTCCCTATTTGTGTTGTTCCAATGATGTATCAGGATCTTGGTTGGCACGATGTGCCTTTTTGGAGCTATTTCTGCCAGATTTCAGATTCCACCACTTCATATGGCTCATACTCGGGAGCAGCTCCAAATGAAAAAATTACTTGGGGTAAACTAGGTATAGACACGCCAAAGTTTGTTATTGAAAGCGATGCCACCATCGTGGCGCCTTTAATTTTTGCTTGGGTGCTGGGTTGGTAAAGGGATTAATATGCAACAGAAGATTAAAGATATCATAAATCAGTCTATTCAGGTAAAACAGTCTCTTGCTACAGATGAGGCGCTTGTTAAGCGTATAGAAGAAGTAGCATTTGAGATTGCAGATACTTTTCAGAAGGGGAATAAGGTGCTTTTTTGTGGCAACGGAGGCAGCGCTGCCGATGCGCAACACCTGGCTGCAGAGTTTACAGGACGCTTCTACAGCGACCGCAGACCACTACCGGCAGAAGCCTTGCATGTCAATACCTCATTTCTCACAGCCGTAGCAAACGATTACAATTATGACGAAGTCTATCAACGCGCCATCAAAGCTCATGGTAAACCGGGAGATGTTCTCTGTGCTTTTTCTACCAGCGGAAACTCACGCAATTGTGTGTTGGCTATGCAGCAGGCCATGTTGCAACAAATGAAAGTGATTGCATTCACCGGGGCAAGCGGTGGCCAAATGAAAAATCATTGTCATTATTTACTGAATGTGGCCAGTACAGATACCCCGAGAATACAAGAGACACATATCCTTATTGGCCATATCATTTGTCAGTTGGTCGAAGAAATGCTCATGGAAAGAAAATTCATCTGATGCCTGCTGCTACCACTGCTATCATTTTAGCCGGCGGAATGGGAACGCGACTCAGCTCTGTGGTTTCCGATGTGCCTAAGCCAATGGCTCCCGTTGGAAATTTTCCATTTCTTCATTATCTGTTTATGTACCTGAAACGGCAGATGATATCTACAGTTGTTCTCGCAGTAGGATATAAGTATCAAGCTATAAAAAGTTATTTCGGTGATAATTATGAAGGATTAAAAATACAATACAGTATAGAAGAAGAACCTTTAGGAACAGGCGGGGCTATCAAAAGAGCAATGGATATTTTAAGAGAAAACTGTTTTCTGCTTAATGGAGATACTTTTTTTGAAGCCGACTTAAATCTTATGGAAACACATGCCTTAGCCAATAACGCTGACCTTACTATCGCTCTGTCGCTTCAGAGAAATTTCAGCCGTTATGGGATAGTCACTTTCGATGAAAAACATCGAATACTTTCTTTCGAAGAAAAAAGATATATGACAGAAGGTTGGATAAATGGCGGTGTATATTGGATTAGCAAAAACTTCTTTTATAATGTTGAGCAAATTTTTTCCAATTCACTACCGCTAAAATTTTCCTTTGAAACAAATATTTTAGAAAATGTGGTTAAGCATCTTCGTTTGATAGCATTTTTGCAACCTGATAAATATTTTATTGATATAGGCGTGCCCAATGATTATTACAAGGCACAACGCGAGCTTGTTTCGCTTTTTTTAGATTAATTAATTATGAAACTTCCTTTTGATGTTGACAAAACATGGACTTTGTTTCTGGATCGTGATGGAGTGATTAACCTTCATTACCCTAACGATTATGTAAAAAGTGTTGAAGAGTTTATATTTCTGGAGGGAGCGCTCGATGCTATACGTGATTTATCTCGCGTATTTAAAAGGATTATTGTAGTAACTAATCAGCAGGGAGTTGGCAAGGGGCTGATGAGCGAGGCAGACCTTGATTTGATTCATGAAACTATGCGAAAAGAGGTCCGCAAGTATGGAGGATGTATTCACGCTATATATGCCGCTACCGGATTGGCAAGCGAAAACGACATCATGCGAAAGCCCAACATAGGCATGGCGCTAAAAGCAAAAAAAGATTTTCAGGGATTGGATTTGACTAAAAGTGTAATGGTTGGAGATTCAGTTACAGATCTTGAGTTCGGTAGAAATGCCGGCATGAAAACAGTTTTCATTTCTCAAACTGAAGAAGACCACCCGCTGGCAGATATTACAGTGCCGAGCCTGATAGATTTTGCCAACCTGATATGCAACCGTTAATAAATATCGGGCGTGGCTTACTCTTTTTCTTTTTCCACGTGTATCTGTACGTGCGGAGTTTTGGTTTATCGGAATAAATAATGTTATAATTCTTATTAACTATTTAGATATGTGTGAATTTATATATAAAAGATTTCTTTATTCTTTTTCGATGTTAATTAAAAACATTTTTCAAGTTCTTTATCTTTGTTATAACTAGTTTTAGTTTTGAAATGAAATTTTTAAATTTATACTGCAGTGAAATTACCTTAGGAACGACTAGCGGATGCGCCCCGTTTATTTCTTCGTATCAATTTTTTTGTGTACCATCAGCACAAAGGCCCAAAACTACACTATCCTTGGCAGTGCCACACCTTTAAGTGGTTGTAACTGCTTTCAGCTCACTCCAGATGCCAATAATCAGGCAGGAGCTATTTACCAAAACAATACTATTAATTTAAACAACAGCTTTGATTTTAATTTTGATGTGTTTTTAGGATGTAACGGCTCAAGCGGTGCTGATGGCATAGTTTTCGTTCTAACCACTAATCCAAACGGGATGGGCATGCCCGGCGAGGCGATGGGTTATGCTTCGGGAGGCAATCAGCCATATTCTCTTGCTATTGAGTTCGACACATGGAGAAATGGCTCTCCTGCCAATGATCCTCCTTACGATCACATTGGTATTAATTCAGGAGGATTATACAACCATAATGTAGCACCTGCGGTACCTGCCCTGACAAATCAGGGAAATATAGATAATTGTGCGTGGCACACGGTGCGCATCGTATGGAACGTGAATACTAATACTCTTACGGTATATTTTAATGGAGTGATCCGCCAGCAAATCGTTATCCCCAACATCGTAAATCAATATTTCGGCGGAAAC
>JAVQWQ010000056.1:0-13120 GCA_033578915.1 Chitinophagales bacterium
CCCCCCCCCCCCCGCCGGGCGCCCCCCCGCCCCCGGGGCGCGCGCCCCCCCAGGACACCCCCAAATACTTTGCTATTGTAAGTTAAATAATTGAGCTTATTCATATTTTTCCTTCGCATATTTGTTGGCGCTACAGCAAGTATAAATCATGAAAAAAATCGCCATCATCAACGGGCCTAACCTGAACCTGCTTGGCCGCAGAGAAACCGAGATATACGGAGACCTATCTTTTGAAGAATTTTTTAAAGAGTTGGCAGAAGTCTATTCGGCAGATGCGCAGCTCAGCTATTTTCAGAGCAATGAGGAAGGCGAGTTAATAAACAAACTCCACGAGGTTGGTTTTGATTGCGATGGAATTGTTTTGAATCCGGGAGGTTACGGCCACACATCCGTCGCGCTCCGCGATGCCATTTCTGCCATCCGTACTCCGGTAGTGGAGGTACATATATCTAACATATTTTCAAGAGAACCCTTTAGGCATCAATCGTTGATATCGGGGGTGTGCAGGGGAGTGATCTGTGGCTTTGGCCTTGAGGGATATGTGTTGGCGATAGATAGTTTTCTTTCAGAATGAATTTTTATTTACCCTTTTCGACAACTTTAAGATATTAGCCGAAAATTTTTGTCATGAAGTTTGCCACCCTTGAAAAACAGGATGAGATCGCCGTTGTGCGTATAGATGAAGAAAATTCGCCCATCAATAAAATTTCCATAGAAGCGCTTCAATCGCTCGAGAAAATTTTTGATGAGGTTGAAAAAGATCATACCATCAAGGCTTGTGTAATCATTTCCTCAAAAAAAGACTTTATCGCAGGAGCCGACATTGAAATGTTTGGGAAGGTGAAGCAAAAGGGGGAGTTTTCGGAAATTATTCGCAAGGGGCATGAGTCGCTGAACCGTCTTGCCGACTCGCGCAAACCGGTGATTGCAGCCATACACGGAGCCTGCCTTGGCGCTGGCACAGAAATAGCGCTGGCATGCCATGCCCGCATTGCGAGCGATGACCGTTCTACGCATCTGGCGCTTCCGGAAGTGATGCTGGGGCTGTTGCCCGGCGCAGGAGGTACACAGCGGCTGCCCAGGCTGATAGGTATTCAACGCGCTTTAGATATGATGCTCACGGGAAAGAAGGTGTACGCACGGCAGGCGCTAAAGATGAATCTGGTGGACCGGCTCACGCCTCGCGAGAACCTTCTTGCAGGAGCTATCCAATTGGCAAAAGAGGTATTAAAAAGTCCGATTAAGCGAAAAGATACCAGGTCTTTGTTGGAGAAAATTCTTGAAAGCAATGTGCTTACCAGAAACCTGATTTTCAGCCAAGCCCTGAAAATGGTTCAGCGCAAAACTATGGGAAACTATCCGGCTCCGATAAGAATTATTGAGTGTGTGAAAACGGGTATGAATCAAGGCATGAAGGCAGGGCTTGCCAAAGAAGCACAACGGTTTGAAGAGCTGATTTTAAGCGAGGAGAGCCGTCAGCTCATCAATATCTTTTTTGCTATGACAGAAAAAAAGAAAAACCCCTACCCCAAAGAACTCGTTAGAGAGGTAAACACAATAGGAATGATAGGTGCGGGATTTATGGGGGCCGGCATAGCAGAGGTGAGCGCATTGAATGGCATGGAGGTGTTGCTGAAAGACATTAAAGCTGAAACGATTGCTCACGCCAAGCAAACTATTTGGAAAAACCTTGAGCGTAAAGTAAAAAGCAAGGCGATGGCATTACATGAGGCAGAAACTTATATTAATAATGTTCAGACATGCCTTGATTATTCCGGCTTCAAAAGAGCCGACCTGGTAATAGAGGCGGTATTTGAAGATTTGGGTATCAAGCGAAAAGTGTTGAAGGAGGTTGAAAGCCATGCGAGGCCGGATACTATTTTTGCCAGCAACACTTCTGCATTGCCTATAGCCTCGATAGCATCCGAATCGCTGCGGCCTGAATTAGTCATTGGTATGCATTACTTCAGTCCTGTACCCAAGATGCCCTTGCTCGAAATTGTAAAAACAAAAACTACGGCAGATTGGGTAGTGGCTACCTGCTTTGAGGTAGGCCTAAGACAAGGCAAAACTAATATTGTGGTGAATGATGGCCCGGGCTTTTACACCACACGCATACTGGCACCCTACTTTAACGAGGCCCTCTTGCTGGTAAATCAAGGGTGTGATGCTGCACAAATAGACCGTGCTATGAAAAAGTGGGGTTTCCCCGTAGGGCCGATTACATTGTTGGATGAGGTTGGCATAGATGTAGGCGCTCATGTGATGAGCGGGGAGTTGATACAATACTACATGCAAAGGCCTGGCGCAATAAAGACCGACATTGTAAAAAAGATGTATGAGAACGGAAGATTGGGCAAGAAAAACAAAAAAGGCTTTTATCTGTACGATGAAAAAGGAAAGAAAAAGGGAATAGACGACAGCATATATCAATTTTGTGAAGTGAAGAACAAGAAACCATTCAATGAAGACGAAATTCAGTTGAGGCTGAGCTTTTCTATGATAAAGGAATGTCTGTTGTGCCTGGAAGATAACATCATAGAAAATCCTCTTGACGGAGATGTGGGCGCTGTGTTTGGTTTAGGCTTTCCACCCTTTCGCGGAGGGCCTTTCCGCTATCTTGACACGCTGGGTGCTCAGAAAGCACTTGAAATATTCCGTAGGTTAAGCGAACAATTCGGTGAGCGTTTTGCAGCACCGTCAATAATTGTGCGTAAAGCAGAACAATCAGAACGCTTTTATCACAAATGAGGAAGACTATCTGTTTATGCGCTTTATTAATCTCGTTGGCCGGTATATTTTCCTGCAAGAAGAAAGAATTTGGAAAGCTGGAAGTTCGCTTTCATCATTTTGCACCAAATACAGGCTTGCTTTCGTGGGTTTATGCGGGGAAAGATACTGTTGCAAGAATCAGCTACACAGAAAGTAGTCCATACATAGTTGCCGGTTTGGAGAACCTTTCGTTCAATGCATTTTCGGATAAGCAGTTGCGGGTGAGAGTAAGCAACCCTGCATGGCAACAAGATTCAAAATATTCAGTATATGTATGCGATACTCCCGGCACTATAAACAAGATTCTAATCAAAGATGAACAAATACCTGCCTCTACGGGTAAAGCTTATCTCCGGTTTATTCATCTGATGCCCGATACTCATGCGGTTCAGCTCATGGCGAATGATAGTGTTTTGTTTAAATCTGAAAGATTTGTTTATGCGCTACGAAATTATTTCAAAGGAATTTCTGGTTACGACACACTCTCTTCCGGAACTTACAGTTTTTCAATAAAGGTTTTTGAGGATACCTCTGCAGTAGTATATCCGATGATTTTATCGTTTGACTTAGAAGAAGGGAAGACTTATGATTTTGTCGCAGCCGGATTTCCTCGCGCTTCAGGTACGCTCAAATTGGTGGGAAAAATTATTCCTACACATTAATCCGTTACAGTTTTTGTGATGTATTACTTTAAAATAAATAATGATGTGGCGGTATGGAATTAACTGAATCGTACGCATTGCAACTTGATGCAGAAGATCCTCTTGCAGAATATAGGAATCGTTTCTTTATTCCTGAATTCAACGGCAAGGAAGTGGTTTACTTATGCGGTAATTCGTTGGGACTACAGCCGCGCAGCGTAAAAAAATTTATTGAAGAAGAACTGGATAAATGGAAAAAACTTGCTGTATTGGCGCATCACGAAGGCAAAGATCCTTGGATGTATTATCATAAAATTTTTTCAGGGCCGCTTGCCAGGCTTATTGGGCAAGGAAAGCGAAGTGGTGTGCATGAATCAGCTTACGGTCATTCTTATCCGTTGCTGATTTCTTTTTGACAGGCCTACTTCAGAACGTTATAAAATATTGATGCAAAACCCTGAATTTCCTAGTGACATTTATGCCGTAGAATCACACATAAAGTTGCACGGATTTGAAACCGGAGATGCATTAATAGAAGTATCGCCTCGCAAAGATGAATGCACGCTGCGTACGGAAGATATTACAGAAGCCATCACGCAACATAAAGACAAGCTAAGATTGGTGATGTTCAGTGCGGTAAATTACTTTACCGGACAGTATTTCGATATTCCTGCCATCGCTGAAACATGTCGCCGCTATGGAATTTACTTTGGGCTCGACTTAGCACATGCCATTGGCAATGTGCCTCTGCAACTCCATGATTGGGATGTTGATTTTGCCACATGGTGTTCGTATAAATATTTGAACAGCGGGCCGGGTGGAGTGAGCGGTATTTTTGTGCATGAAAAACATCATGGGAGCAACCTGCCCCGCCTTGCAGGCTGGTGGGGAAACAACGAAAAAAAACGCTTTTTGATGCTGAAAAACTTCGAGCCTATGACAGGGGCAGAAGGCTGGCAACAAAGCAATGCTCCAATACTCAGCATGGCTGCACATCGCGCTGCTTTAGAGATTTTTGATGAGGTGGGCATAGAAGCGCTCCGCAAAAAAAGTATTGCTCTTACCGGCTTTGCTGAGCAACTTATTATTCATTCTCGCACTTACGAAAGAGGCATACTGGAAATAATTACGCCGGCCAAAGCGGAACACAGAGGGTGTCAACTTTCATTGAGAGTAAAAGAAAACGGAAGAGAATTTTTTAATACATTACTTATGCAAAATATTATTTGCGATTGGCGCGAGCCGGATGTCATAAGAATTGCTCCTGTTCCTTTATACAACAGTTTTGAAGATGTGTGGAAATTTTCGCGCGCTCTCGAGCAAATTGCGTAGCATTGTACCCTGTTATGAAAGAATGGGTGATTGATTTTACCGGATGGGCAGGTGCAGTTTTGGTACTATACGCTTATTTCATGGTATCTACACGCCGAGTGGCAGGCAATTCGCTCCACTATCAGGCGGCCAACATACTCGGAGCTGTATTTCTGATGATCAATACATATTTTCATCAGGCCTATCCTTCAACGATTGTGAACCTTATCTGGATAGGTATTGGGATTTATTCTTTATTAAATAAGAAAAGCGCAACATTGTAAACAAAAGTCAGTGCCTGTATTTTAGCCGCAAAAATTCTGTACATGGGTCGCGCATTTGAATACCGAAAAGAAAGAAAATTCAAGCGTTGGGGCGCTATGGCTAAAGCGTTTACCAGAATAGGAAGGGAAATTGCCATTGCTGTAAAGGAAGGTGGCCCCAATCCCGAAACAAATTCACGCCTTCGCCATGCTATTCAAAATGCACGTGGCGCCAACATGCCCAAAGACCGCATTGAAAACGCCATTAAACGCGCAGTTTCTAAAGATGCTGAAAACTATGAAGAAATTACCTATGAAGGGTATGCGCCTCACGGGGTGGCGTTGCTTATAGACACTCAAACTGACAACCCTACACGAACCGTAGCAAATATTCGGTCATATTTCAACAAGCTGGGAGGCTCATTAGGCACTCAGGGTTCGGTAAGCTACATGTTTAAAAAGTTGGCTCTGTTTAAGTTTTCATTAGGCAATAGAAATTTAGAAGAATTGGAACTCGAACTGATAGATGCCGGCCTTACCGAGCTTCAGGTGAATGAAGATGTAGTACTTGCTTATGCAAACTTCAGCGATTTTGGCGCTATGTATAAAAAACTGGAAGAACTGGGCATAGAAATAATAGAAGCTACATACGAAAAAATCCCTGATTTCTATAAAGAAGGGCTTACCGATGAGCAGGCAGAGGATGTCATTAGATTAATTGAAAAACTCGAAGAAGACGATGATGTAAGTCACGTTTTTCATAATATGAAATAAATTTATTTTATTTACTCCATTAATCGTTAATAAAAAATACATTATGGGCTTATTTAAAGAATTCAAAGAATTTGCCATGCGCGGCAACGTGGTTGACCTCGCAATTGGCGTTATTATTGGTGGTGCATTCGGTAAAATCGTTGGCTCTTTTATAGATGATGTGCTCACGCCTCTGCTTTTAAAACCTGCCCTTGATGCTGCTAACCTTAGCAAGTTAGAAGAGCTTACTATATTTGGTTCTGTAAGATACGGCCTGTTCTTGTCTGCAGTTATCAATTTTATAGTTATAGCTTTTGTCTTATTTTTAATAGTAAAAGCTATTAACGCAGCTAAAAAGGAAGAAGCTCCTGCTCCTCCAACCCGAAGCGAAGAACTACTTCAGGAAATCAGGGATCTTTTGAAAAAATAATTAATAAGAAATTACTTCCAGTTGGGTTTTCTTTTTTCACGAAATGCTGTAATCCCTTCTATGGCGTTTTCTGTTTGAAGTAATTCACCCAGCATTTCTTTCATTAATGCATGTTCTTGAGGAGTGGCTCCTTTCTTTATTTTTTCATAAGCAGCTATGCCCATGCTCATGGCAGTAGGTGAATTTTCTTTTAACTCAGCTATAAGCGCATCAATGGACTGTTGCATGGATCCGGGTTCTACAACTTGAGTTACAAGACCTAACCGCGCTGCTTCCTGTACAGGAAGGTTGTATCCGCGCACACACCAGTCAAGGACTTTGCGAGGAGGCATCACTTCCATAAGTGCAGCCATCACCTGAAATGGGTACAAACCGCGTTTTACCTCCGGCAAGCCGAAAGTAATTCCGTCATTTGCCAGGACAAAACGCACCCCGCACAGCAACAAAAAGCCACCCGCGTACACATCGCCTTCAACACGCGCTATACTAGGCTTATGAAGTGAGGTGAAAATTTCTCCGATAACAATATCGCGCTGCGGTTCCGGTATGGATGAAACTGCGTCTAATTCGCTGCCGGCAAAAGCTTTGAGGTCTGCGCCTGAACAAAATACATTTCCTACTGCGCCAAGCACCACTATCCATATAGAATCATTATGTTGTGCATAGGCCATGGCATAAGCCAGTTCGTGAAGCAGCTTGGGGCTAAGGGCGTTTTTTCGTGCGGGATTGTTAAGTGTTACATACAGTACATGCTCTCGCTCCTCGACTATAAGATAGGCAAAATGCTGCTGGTTAAATTTATTGGTTTGCTCGGGTGTGTAAAACATATCTTCTTGAGGATTAAATTTTTTGAAGAAGAGGCAAGAAGAAACAAAAAAAATTGCCAAACAGAAAAAAGAGCCTTGAATCTAAATCGTTGTGGTGTGGGAGGGAATCGAACCCCCGACACAAGGATTTTCAGTCCTTTGCTCTACCAACTGAGCTACCGCACCAGTTTTGCTAATGGCATGCGAATATACACACCTTTACTCTAATGCAAAGAAAAAATTATTTCTGTGAACCATAAAATTGTGCAAAAGCCTTAAGATTATCTGTATTTATCCAATCTACACCTTCGCGAAGCAGCGTTTTCCATGCATTAAAATGATCCGGCGCTCCCCAAAATCGAATAGTTCTGCCGTATTTGTGGACTGCTGCTACGATTTTTCTTAGTTTCTCTAATTCATTCTCAGGCATATTACCGATACCGTTCCACACAAAGTAATGGCTCCATGGAAGGCTGATATTTGGGACGATAGATATAGAAATTTGTTGTACAGTGTCTTGTATCCTCCCATCTATGTTGGCAATTCTTATTGAATCTTCCATAATTTGTTTTCGTGGAGTATAACCAGAAATCAACAGAGCCACCGAACCTGATGAAACCAACGAATCACCTTTCCATTTACACAAATATGTATCATAGGGTTGCAGGTATTCTTTAAGCCTTTTATATGCAGCCTCAGGTTGGTTTTTAATATCAATCAGCAAAATGATAGGTAGCGAATCATAAGGCGATTTTCCTTTGTTTTTTCTGATGAGGTTGAAAAGCGGCTGAAAATACAATTCGTCAATATTCGGCTTTTGTGAGAGTCTAAAACGGTTATGAGAAACTGCAAGCTTACCCTCGTTAAGCCATACATCTATCTCTATACTTCTAAAGCCATTATTCAACGCATCAAATAAAGGTTTTTTATGCACATAATCGTTGTGAGCATGTCCCTTGTGTGGCTGAGCCATGAGTCTTGAAAAACATATTAGTACAATACTCGCTATGAATATTCGTGCAAGAATCTTATCATTTTGATTTAATATAATCCTCATGTATTAAATCCGTTTGATAGCAGCGCCTATGGCGTTCAGCCTGCCATCAATATTTTGATAGCCGCGATCTATTTGGTTTATGTTATGAATGACTGATGTTCCATCAGCGCTCATGGCGGCTATAAGCAGCGATACACCGGCCCTGATGTCAGGCGAAGTCATATGGATACCTCTTAGCGGATAAGCGCGGTCAATGCCTATAACTGTAGCTCTGTGAGGATCGCAAAGAATGATTTGAGCGCCCATTTCTATAAGTTTATCTGTAAAGAAAAGGCGGCTTTCAAACATTTTTTGATGAATGAGTACGCTGCCGCGAGCCTGCGTAGCAACCACTAAGACAACCGACAAAAGGTCGGGAGTAAAAAGTGGCCAGGGCCCGTCAGCAACGGTTAAAATAGAGCCATCTATAAATCGCTGAATTTCGTAATGTTCATGTGGCGGAATATAAATATCATCCCCTCTAACCTCAATTTGTAGTCCCAGTTTGCGAAACACAGGCAAAATGTTGCCCAGCATGTCCACACGGCAGTTTTTTATGGTGATATCGCTTTGTGTCATTGCCGCCACTCCGATAAATGAGCCTATTTCAATCATATCAGGCAGCAGTGTATGTTCAGCACCGCCAAGTTCTTTCACTCCTTCGATGTGCAAAAGATTAGAACCAACTCCCTGAATTTTAGCGCCCATGCTAATCAGCAAGCTACATAGCTGTTGTATGTAAGGTTCGCAGGCCGCATTAAAGATGGTAGTTTTGCCTTTTGCCAGTACTGATGCGAGTATGATATTTGCTGTTCCTGTCACCGATGGCTCATCCAACAGAAGGTAGTTGCCAATGAGTTGTTTTGCTTCTATGCTGAAAAATTTTTCTGAAATGTCGTAATTGAATCGAGCGCCTAATTTTTCAAAACCAAGAAAATGCGTATCCAGCCTGCGCCTTCCTATTTTATCACCGCCGGGTTTTGGGAGATAGGCTTTTCCAAAACGAGCCAGTAGCGGGCCAACTACCATAACAGAACCACGCAGTGCGGCAGCTTTTTTTCTAAAAGTATCACTCAAAAGATAATCTAACTGAACATCATCTGCCGTGAAACTGTAACTGCTTTCGCCAATCTTATTAACTTTAACCCCTAGATCTTTTAAAATATCAATTAGGCCGAGCACATCAGAAATTGCAGGCACATTGTGTACGCGAATTTCTTCCGGAGTGAGCAATACGGCACAGAGAATTTGCAAGGCTTCATTTTTAGCGCCCTGCGGATAAATTACTCCGCTTAATCTTTTTCCTCCTTTTACCTCAAAAGCGTCCGGCATGCCTTACAATTATAGAAGCAACCTATTTCTTAAATTTCTTCTTGTTCTTAAACTTCTTGTTTTTAAGGTTGCCATTGCGGTGCATAGGCAAAGGTTTGTATCCACCCCGCGAGAGAAGATTAATATTTGCTTCGCTGTCCAGGCTAAGTTGTCCATCGCTGAGAAGTCGCAAATCGTCTTTAATAACTTCATCATTAGCGCTTTCTTTATTCCAATTCTGGTAAACCAGCTTCATATAGTTTCCTATGATATGCGCAAATGCCTCTTTCTTTTCAGGATCTTCAGTTTCCTTAGCTTTTTCTACTAACCGTTCTACCAACTTTCCGTAGTGCTTGAAACGGATTTTATTCTTTGGATACGGCAGTGGTTCAGGGCGTTTGTAAATTTCTTCTTTAGGCCTTATAGGATAAGGAGCATCTACATCTAGTTGGTAGTTGCTCATCATAAACAGATGATCCCACAACTTATGACGGTAGTCTTCGATATTTCTTATTTGAGGATTTAACTGAGCCATTAGTTCCACAATTTCGTGAGCAAATCGCGTGCGCTGCTCTCTGTCTTCAATGGTTAATGCTCGTGCTATAATTCGATGCACATATCTGCCATATTCTCGAATCACAATTGGCTCGCGAGAGGTATTGTAGGTCATTGCTAAAGTTTAAAGGATTTAATTTATAGAAATGTTTATGCTCCGAAATAACATTTTACCCAAATAAAATAATATTAAAAATTATTATGCGGATTTACTTATTTTAAATAATTGAATGTGTGAAACACTTTGCAATTATAAAATTTTTTTCTCTTCCGGAAAGGATATCGCATATTCTAAAGAGGAGCCGTTGATAATAAAACTAAGCCTTCAAAGGTTTATCCTAACAATCCAAACCATGAAAAACAACAGGGACAAGGAGGACATCACAAACCTATTTCGCCAAACACATATCCCGCATTTCTACCTTTGCACACAGGAGTATCAGCAAACTGTAATGGTTGCCATAAAGGATTTCTGAACAATCAGGATGAAGTAATATGGCAAACAAATGTTTTTACAACTCCAAACTCTTCGCTCACTAAAAAAGAAATGACTATTGAATAACGGGGAAATCTTTCCCATAATTTTGAGGGTTTTAAACATTTAGTTGCAGCAATTTTGAAGATCTAAAGTTGTTTCACATTCTATAATAAATCATATCATAGTAAATCATATAGCCTGCACATTCCTTAGTAGAAAAACTTAACCTGCAGTAATTAAAATAAAAATCAATTCCGGCAGGTATTTTTTTACATACATTCGTAGAGTGAGCAGTAAAACTACTTATGTAGATGTCATTTTACCTTTAGCGCTTCCGGCCCCTTTTACTTATGCTGTTCCTGTTGAACTGGCAGAGCTTATCCAGGTTGGTCACAGAGTAATTGTTCCCTTTAAGACAAACAAGCTATATACAGGAATAGTGTATAAAGTTCACGGTAGCGCTCCCAGTGTAAAACCTCGGCTTATAGAAACTATTGTTGACGAGGAGCCTCTGGTTACACCGTTTCAACTGAAATTTTGGGACTGGATAGCGCAATATTACATGTGCACAATCGGTGAAGTGGCCAACGCTGCTCTACCTTCAGGATTAAAGATAAGCAGTGAAACCAAATTTTTTTTCAATGAATACTATGAAGGCGATTACACAGGGCTTACTGACGAAGCCTTCACGGTAGTACAAGCCCTAAAGGCGCGAAAAGAGTTGTATCTTAAAGATGTACAGGAACTTCTGCAAAAAAGCAACGTTCATCACGCTATGCAGCAGTTATTCAATCATGGTATTGCAATTAGCAAGGAAGAACTAACCTATCGCTACAAACCGCGTTATGAAACATTTATAAAGTTACATGAAAATTACCGCAGCGATGAAGGGCTGGAAAAGCTCTTTAACGAGACTGCCAACGCACCTAAACAACAAGAACTATTGCTTGCTTATATCGGGCTGCAGAAACAATACCCTATGGTAAAAAAGGGCGAACTTTTAAAAGCAGCAAATTGTGAGCCCGGGGTGCTTAAACGCATGGTTGAAAAAAACATATTCAAAGAATTCAGGTCTGAAGTTTCGCGATTAGGAATATTTTTAAGCGAAACAGAACAAAATTTAGACTTGAGTGCCACTCAACATCGTGCATATAATGAAATAAAAGCACAACTTGCTACAAAGCAAACTGTACTTTTACACGGAGTTACAGGAAGTGGAAAAACACTTTTATACATTGAACTCATCCGAAGCTATATAGATTCCCTAAGCCAGTGTTTATTTCTAGTGCCTGAAATAGCGCTCACTGCACAACTTATTAATCGGCTAAGAAAATATTTTGGAAATCAGGTGGGTGTTTACCACTCAAAATTTAACTTGCACGAAAGGGTGGAAATATGGAACAAGACGCTTAGCGGGGAATACAAAATTTTGATAGGAGCTAGGTCCGCGCTTTTTCTTCCTTTTAAAAAACTTGCATTAGTCATTGTTGACGAGGAGCACGATTCCTCTTATAAGCAATCAGATCCGGCACCTCGCTATCAAGGCCGCGATGCCGCTATTATGCTGGCACACTTGCATGGCGCAAAGGTTGTTTTAGGAACCGCAACTCCTTCTATCGAAAGTTACTTCAATGCTACGCGCGGAAAATACGGGCTAGTAGAAATGAAAGAGCGCTACGGGCAAGGAAGACTTCCAAAAATTGAGCTGATAAATCTTAAAACATCCAGAAAACAAGGTGAGATAAAAGGCAACTTCTCAAATCGTTTAATTGATGAAATATCATCAGCGCTCAAAGCACACAAACAAATTATTCTATTTTTAAATAGAAGGGGCTATGCCGAGTACATGCAGTGCAACACCTGCGACTATGTGTACTCATGCAAAAAATGCGATGTCACTTTAACCTATCATAAATACCAAAACAAACTAATTTGCCACTACTGCAACTATCAAATCAACTTAGATCAAAAGTGCATGCGTTGCACCTCTCCCGATCTGGAAATACGCGGAAAAGGGACAGAGCAAATCGAAGAAGAAATTGCAGAACTTTTTCCTGATGCTCGGGTCGAAAGACTCGACTTAGACGCGCTTAAAACAAAAACTGGATATATCCATACTATCGCAGCCTTCGAAAATCATGAAATAGACATACTGGTAGGCACACAAATGGTAACGAAAGGACTCGACTTCGACCGCGTAGGGCTGGTTGGGATAATTGATGCCGACAGGCTTATTTATCTACCCGGCTTCAGAAGTGCAGAGCGGGCTTTTCAACTCCTCACTCAGGTGAGCGGCAGAGCCGGCCGTAAAGACAACGAAGGCAAAGTCATCATCCAGACCTCCAATCCCGCACACCCATTGTTTCAACTTGTAATGGAACACAACTACAAAGAATTTTACCGGACAGAAATCGCGCACCGCAGTCAATTCATTTATCCCCCTTTCACACGACTTATACACATCAACCTCAAAGAAAAAGATGTGAAAGCATTGGAAGCCGCTTCGATTTGGCTGGCTGATAATCTTAAAAAAACGATAAAAGCAACGATACTTGGGCCTGCTGTTCCTTACATCAGCAAACTGAATAATTTTTTTCAGCGCGAGCTTCTCATCAAACCCACCTCAGAAAGTGAGCCTGGCCCCCTTTTGAAACAAAAAATCAGCAGTGTCCTCATCAATCTTCGGCATCATAAGGATTTCAAAAAAGTAATCGCGCAAGTGGATGTTGATGCATGATACAAGCGCTGTGATGAGAATGAAATT
>JAVQWQ010000057.1:0-13112 GCA_033578915.1 Chitinophagales bacterium
GAGCGCACCCCGTAGCAGCCCGGCCCTTGCGGCCGAGACCCTGAGCGAAGCGAAGGCCGAGGCCGCAGGGGACACCCCTTAATAAATTACAATCAAACAAAAAAATATCACTGTACTGGCTCAGTAAATCAGCAACTAACTTATCTATGGCTTAACGCTCTACGATATCTACCGCACCTGCGCCTTCGCGCACTAAAACGGGTTCATTGCCTGTGTAGTCTATGATGGTAGAAGGGATATTTCCTCCGGGGCCGCCATCAATCACAATGTCCACAATGTCCTGATAAACTTGATAAATTTCTTCTGGGTCGGTTATGTATTCTAAAACGGTGTCCTCATTTTTTATGGAAGCAGACAATATGGGCGCGCCAAGCTCGTCCACAATGGCACGTGCGATGGGATTATCAGGCACGCGTATGCCAATAGTTTTCTTCGGGTAGCCAAAAATCTTTGCTAAATTATTGTTGCCATTTAAGATGAAGGTATAGGGGCCGGGGAGAAGACGCTTCATCATTTTGTAAACGGGAGTCGGCAAAGTGGCGGTGAAATCGCTCAAATGGCTGAGGTCGTAGCAAACTATGGAGAAGTTTGCTTTGTTAGGCTTAACCGATTTGAGGCGGCAAATTTTTTCGTAGGCTTCGCGATGGGTGAGGTCGCACCCCAGGGTGTAAACGGTGTCGGTGGGATAAATAATCACTCCACCATTGCGCAAACAGTTGCAAACTTGCCAGATGAGCCGTTCATCAATGTTTTCGGGATTAATGCGAATTAACATAGTCGAACAAACAATTCAACAGACACTGTGTAAAAAAATGCGGTTGCAAAGGAGCAGTAAAATTTTGTTATTAAGCAAATGTGATGGAAAATTTTGCATTAAAAATTTTGCCCGCGGGCAAGGATAAAGTGCCTTCTCTATGATAAAAATCCAGGTTTTTATCAACAGTATCGGCGCAACCTATCCATGGCTCAATGCACACAAAGGGTGCGCCGGGTTTTGTCCAAATACCGAGATAAGGAAAATCCGGAAAATCTACTTGAATGAAACGGGAATGATTTTTGCTTTTAAGCTTCAACGAGCGCGAGCGGTGTGTCTTAAAAATCAGCGCATCTTTACTGAATAAATTTTCATGTAGGTCTATCTTACCGTTTTGGCTTATCACCTCTGTTTTACCGTTGAAGTATCCATCTTGATTGATGTAGTGCCTCTGCAAAATTTCCTGATGCTCAAATTCTATGTGGTAATCGCTGAATGATTCGCCCTTAAAGAATGGCACTGTAAAAGCAGGATGCCCGCCTATGGAAAAGGGCAGTGGTATGGTATCGCGATTAATAACAGTAAATGAATGATAGAGGGTATTTTCTGATAAAGTGTAGCTAATTTTCAATTCGAAATCAAAAGGATAACAGGCAGATGTGTCGGGGCTTCTTTGCAAGATAAAGCTTAATTGGTTATTGGTGTTTTCGTCTAAGTTAAAAATACTCTTGCGCGCAAATCCATGCTTAAGCATAGGGTAAGATTGTTTATCTATGAAAATTTTATCCTCCAGGCAGCGCCCCACAACGGGGAATAATATAGGGGCATGCCAACTCCACCAGGCAGGGTCTGCCTGCCATAAGTGTTCGATTTGATTGATTTTGTGCCAAATAGAAGAAAGCTCTGCCCCTTTTTCATTAACAGTAACTTTAAGAAATTGATTTTCAAGCGTATGTTTCATTTGCTACTACGGTTTTTTTTTAATAATTAGATTTGTGCAAATTATATAAGATGAAAACTCTGTTTCTGAAATTATTCATTGTTGCATGTTTACCTTTTGCACTCATATCGCAAACATTGACGAAAGAGCAAAAAAAACAACTGAAAAGAGAGCTAAAATCTTTCAGGAAAAATCTTGAAGCATATCAACAACAAAAAGAAAGCGCGCAGAAAGAGTCAGAAGAAAAATCAGCCGAAATAAAAAAATTAAAAGATGAGATTGCAGTAAAGGAAGGGGAGAAAGCAGAGTTGCAGCAAAGGTTATCCATCGCTAATAAGCTATTGAATGAGTGCGAAAATCGTCCTCCGGTAACTGTTGACCCTTCTGAGATTCCTATGGGTACCGTATATAAAGTGCAAATCGGATTTTACAAGAAATACGACATTACGGCAAACTTTCAAAAACCGAAATTTATAGGTTACGAAGATGTTGAAGGGTATAAAAGGTACGTTATCAGTTCTTTTGAAACGGAGGAGGAAGCAGAAAGATTGAAGAACGATCTTCGCGCGTTGGGCGTAAAAGATGCATTTGTAGCGAAATACGTTGACAGGCAGCGCATTTTTGAATGGGAGAAAAATCCTAAATATAAAGGTAAAAAAGCGCCTGCCTCCTGGAGAGATGTAGTGAAGTAATTTTAATAAGTACCAAAGAATGAAAATATTAATTGTGGGCGAGCATGATCGCCGGCAGGTCCTGCGAGAAAAATTGCTTCAGCAGAGTACAGATATTCTTGTAGAGGTAAGCGATGGCGATGCAGATGAAGATTTCGACCGATATGATTTGCTGTTCGATTTGAATATGGATGACGACAATGAAAACTTTCCTATTTACGCATCGTTAAAAGAGAAGCCTGTTTTTGTGAGCGCACTTAAACAGTCATTGGCCGAAATGGTATATACAACTAATGTGAAGGTGCGCTGTCGCCTGTTTGGCATAAATGCCTTGCCATATTTTTTGAAAAATGATGTATGGGAAATCAGTCTTTACCGAAGATTTGAAACGCCTGAACTGGATAAAATCATGCAATGTCTTAACCAGCAATGGCTTGCGGTGGAAGATCGCGTGGGACTGGTGAAGGCGCGCGTTATATTTATGATTATTAATGAGGCATGCTATGCGCTGCAGGAAGGTACTGCCTCTATAGAGGATATAGATACTGCCATGAAATTGGGCACCAACTACCCATTTGGCCCTTTTGAATGGTGCGACCTGATTGGTATCACTCACGTATTTGAAACTTTACATGCTCTGTATCAAGATACCGGCGATGAAAGGTACCGGATTTGCCCTTTGCTCAAGCATAAATACCTTCGCAACGAAACGTTCTACCGCACTTCGAAGATGCCCGCTAACCCATGAAAATACTTTCTGCATCTCAGATTCGCGAAGCGGATGCATACACCATCCGGCATGAGCCGATTGCTTCGATTGCCCTCATGGAACGGGCAGCACGTGCTTTTGTTCAGGTTTTTTCTGCGCATATTTCCTGGAGAAAGCGCAGAATTTGTGTGGTGTGTGGCATTGGAAACAATGGCGGAGACGGCTTGGCCATAGCGCGCCTCTTACATGCTCATGCTTCGGTTAAAGTGCTTATCGTAGGTGACCCGCTGAAATCTTCTCCTGATTTTAAAACCAACCTTGAGCGACTGGCTCATACTTCAGTAGATGTGTATTATGCCGACCAGCAACCTTTTTTGCCTTTATTACAGGATGCGGACATCATCATAGATGCGATATTTGGCACGGGACTTTCGCGTAAGGCGGAAGGAATATTTCAGGAGGTCATACACGCTATAAATGCTTTGCGCAAAACGGTAGTGAGTGTTGACATTCCCTCAGGCTTATACTGCGATGAGCCGAATAAGCCTGAGGAAGCCATAGTTCAAGCTACACACACTATAACCTTTCAATTGCCCAAGTTTACATTCTTTTTTCCTGAAACGGGCAAATACTGCGGAAGCATACATATTGCCGATATCGGCCTAAACAAGCATTTTTTAGAGAATGCCCAAAGCCATATTTTTTTTACGGAGGTACGAGACATCGCCAAAGAGAATCTCTATGAAAGGCCTAAATTTTCTCATAAAGGAAATTTCGGCCATTTGTTGCTGGCCGCCGGCAGCAAGGGTAAGGCGGGAGCAGCCATTCTATGTGCCAGAGCGGCAATGCGCTGCGGAGTGGGCTTGCTTACTATACGAACCCCTTCTGTAAATCTTATTTCACTGCAAACTGCTATTCCCGAAGCCATGTGTATATGCGATGATGAGCCGGATTTTATTACTTCTATAGACGCAGATTTTGCCTCTGCTTTTGCTATCGGGCCCGGTTTAGGGCTGCACCCTTCTACGTTACAGGCGCTTAAAATTTTTCTTTCCCATAACGACAAACCTGTAGTGCTGGATGCCGATGCGCTGAATTTACTCTCATCACAGCCAGATAAGGACATGCTGCTGCGCCCCAATACTGTTATTACACCTCATCCCAAGGAATTTGACAGGCTGGCGGGACCAAGTGAAAACAGTTTTCAGAGACTTGATAAAGCGCTTGAGCTTGCCAAAAGCCATTCTTTAGTAGTAGTGTTAAAAGGAGCTTTTACAGCTGTGGTTAATCCCGAAGGAACCATACATTTTAATTCTACTGGCAATCCTGGTATGGCTACTGCAGGAAGTGGAGATGTGCTGACAGGCATTATAGGCGCTCTGCTTGCACAGGGATACCCTCCTTTTAACCTTTTCAAGCCGGCGTATATTGGCACGGTTTAGCAGGAGACCTGGCCTCAGAACAGAAAACACAAACAGCGCTCATTGCTTCAGACCTCATAGAAGCCATCCCACATGCGCTGAAAAGAATAAGCAATGATGTTGCAGCCTCATGATTTCATATAAATATTATTAAAAAGTATTTGAGCAATCTTACATTTGGCAGCCATTACTATTCAAAAAAAATATTTCGTAAAGCATGAAAAAATTTCCTTTTAGATTGGGGTTTGCCTTTCTGCTTATCTTAGTATCCCTTTCGGCATGGAGTCAAGGTTTTAAAAAAGACACTGCTGCCGATACTATTTTGCCGGATAGCATTCAGACCTATTATTTGAAAGAAGTGGATATTTTAAACTTCAAAACAGATGATGAATGGCGCGAATACTATCAAACGTTGAGCAGAGTAAAAAAAGTTATTCCATACGTAAAAATAGCCAACCAACTCTATGCAGAATTAAAACGAAAAGAAGAAAGCGCCAGGCGGCGTGAATACCGGAGATATCGAAAAGACCTCGAAAAAGAGATGCGACAAAAATTTGAAAATGAATTGAAAAACCTTACCATCAATCAAGGTAAGGTGTTGGTTAAACTTATCAACCGCGAAACCGGCAACAATTGCTACAAGATTATTAAGGATGTAAAAGGTGGCTTTAGCGCAATGATGTGGCAAATGGTAGCAAAGCGATACGACTACGATCTGAAAGAAAACTATGATCCGCAAAAGGAGAGTATGATAGAACTGGTAATAAAACAACTTGGCAACGAATACGATGTAGCTGTCGACTAAAAATTTTTAACCATGAGCACAACAAAAACCCCAATAAGCGAACTGGGTGAATTTGGGCTAATAGAACATCTTACCCGGAAATTTCAGTGTATCAATAATTCAACTCTGAAAGGAGTAGGTGATGATGGAGCTGTAATAGACTATAATGGTGATAAGATTGTAGTGAGCAGCGACCTACTGGCCGAGGGCATACATTTTGACCTAATGTACACCCCTTTGAAACATTTAGGGTACAAAAGCATAGTTGTCAACCTTTCTGACATATATGCCATGAATGCCCGCCCTGAACAGGTTTTGGTAAATGTAGCGCTTTCCAGTAAATTTACTGTAGAGGCGGTATCTGAAATTTATTCCGGGATAGAGCTGGCATGTAAAAGATATGGGGTTGACCTGGTTGGAGGCGATACCACTTCAAGCCGAAGTGGTTTAATCATTTCAGTTACTGCTATTGGAAGGGCTACTAAAGAAAAAATTGTATATCGCAGCGGAGCTAAGCCCGGCGACTTGATTTGTGTAAGCGGCGACCTGGGTGCTGCTTTCCTTGGTTTGCAAATTCTGGAGCGCGAAAAACAAATATGGCTGGAGCACCCCGAGGTGCAGCCAGAACTTAACAAAGCTTATCTGCTGGAGCGCCAACTCAAGCCTGAGGCGAGGAAAGACATCATTGAGCTGCTGGATGAACTGTTTTTACTTCCAACGGCAATGCTTGATGTGAGCGATGGGCTGGCTAGCGACATCCTTCATCTTTGTAAGCAAAGTAATGTAGGTTGCCTCATAGAAGAAGCACTTGTACCTATCGCTGATGAAACCTATCACACAGCCCTGGAAATGAATTTTGACCCGATTGTTTGTGCCCTAAATGGTGGCGAGGATTACGAACTTCTTTTCACAATTTCTCCCGAAGATGAAACAAAGATAACCAACGAAATAGCATTTAGCGTTATTGGTACTATAACTGAACCTGAAAAAGGGAAACATTTAAAAACAAAAGCGGGAAACCTGTACCAGATTACAGCTCAGGGCTGGAAGCATTTCTGATCTGTATTGTGATTCTGTCGGGATTCGAACCCGAGACCCATACATTAAAAGTGTATTGCTCTACCAGCTGAGCTACAGAATCATCGCTTTCACTGAAAGCGGCCGCAAATATATCTTTTAAAACTCTTTCTTCAAACAGTTTAGGAGAAAAAGTGTTCAGATTTGTGATACAACCCGGTGTGATTATTTTTCTACACATTTATATCCGGCCTTCCGATATTCCTCAATCGTTTTTTCAAATAACACCTTATCGCCTTCGAAGTTCTTTCTGCAAATTTCGCGAACTACCGTTTTACCCGAAGGACTAAAATCGCATTCATAGCACTTATTGCAGGAAGAAAAGCCAAATGCCGCCAAAACGAATAACAGAAATGATAGATAAAATCTTGTCATGTCACATAAATTAAATAAACCGAGAGGTAAAACTAAAAATTAAAACAAAAACTAATTCCCATAATTTTGTGCTGTGGCGTTGACTGCAACCATTTTGATTTTATTACTCATAGCATTTTTTTCAGGAATAGAAATAGCGTTCGTTTCTGCCAACAAACTTCGTATAGAACTTCTTAAAGAAAAAGGGAATGTGGCAGCATCTATCATGGCGCGCTTTACCCGCACTCCTGCAAAATTCATTAGCACCTTGCTTGTGGGCCTGAACATCTGTGTTGTGGCTTTTGGAAGTATCTGCTCAGATATTTTTAATCCTGAAAATTTTCCTTTCCTTCCGAAAAACGATGTTGCGCTTTTACTGGTTCAAACCTTTATCTCTACTTTTATTATTTTAATTTTTGGCGAGCTGCTTCCCAAAATTCTCTTCAGAGTCAATTCAGATGCTACGCTGTTATTGTTTGCCTATCCGGTTTATTTGGTTTATATAATTCTTTCTCCGATAAGCAATCTGTTTCATTTTCTTTCCAAAAAAATTATTTCTGTACTTCTAAGAAAAAAGTATATAGAAAAGCACAGTGAGTTTACGGAAGAAGATTTGGAATATTTGGTAAAAGAAACAGCAGCAAGTGACGAAAACTCAGGGGATGAAGCTGATGAACTCAACAGCGAAATGTTTGAGAAAGCGCTTTACCTCCGCGAAGTTAAAGTGCGCAACTGCATGGTTCCGCGAACAGAAATAGCGGCAGTGTCGCTCGATGAAGGCATAGAAGGTGTCAGAAAAAAAATGATTGAGACCAGGCACTCGCGCATCTTCATATATGATGAAAATATTGACAACATCATCGGATATGTGCACCATTTTGATTTACTAAAGGACGCTCAGAACGTGAAAGATATTCTCTGGCAACCTTTGGTAGTGCCTGAAACCATGAATGCCCGCGACCTGCTTACCGCTTTTACCCGTGAAAAGAAAAACATTGCCTGGGTGGTAGATGAATATGGAGGAACGGCAGGCATCGTTACACTGGAAGATGTGATGGAAGAGATTTTCGGAGAAATACATGATGAATATGATGAAGAAGAACTTACAGAAAAAAAGCTAGATGAAAACACCTATATTTTATCGGCCAGGCTGGAAATTGATCATCTCAATGAAAAATATGGATTAGAGATTCCAACCGGTGAATACGAAACGCTTGGCGGTTTCATTGTTAATGCGCACGAAAGTATTCCGGCGCAGGGCGAAACGCTTGAAATAGAGCGCTTTGTAATTAAAATACTCAAAGCCTCTACTAACCGTATCGAGTTGGTTGAGCTTAAAGTTCAATAATATACAGCCGTCCTGGCCTGATTAATGGTAGTAGGAATTAAGTTTTAATTATCAAGTAGGTCAAATCAACCCGGCTACTCCTTTCATGAAACATTACTAATCTAGCAATATTTATAAATCATATCACTTTCTTGCTCATGAAAAACTTTAGATTTAGCTTAAAATGAAATTTTATGACTTTAGAAGAAGCCCAGAAAAAAGTTGATGATTGGATTAAAAGTGTTGGCGTAAAATATTTCAGCGAACTCACCAACATGGCCAGTCTTATGGAAGAAGTTGGGGAGTTGGCCAGGCTTATGGCCAGAACCTACGGAGAGCAATCTTTCAAAAAAGATGAGGAACCCGGAGAGCTGGCAGATGAAATGGCTGACGTCCTTTGGGTACTGATTTGTCTTGCCAACCAAACCGGAGTGAATCTTACCGAAGCATTAAACAAAAATTTTGAGAAAAAGACGCTACGCGATAGCGATCGCCACCGATATAACAAAAAGTTGCTGTAAAAAATTTTCAATAATGAAGAGGTTATTCTGCCCCAATGCGTTGAAGGGCCTTGTGCCAGAAAGAATAGAATATATTTTTTTTGACAAACAGTTTTTTAAATTCTTCCTCACTTAACTGATGAATGGTATAATCCAGCGTGCGCAGCTTCTTTAATTTACCCGGCCCGTATTTGGCTTCTTCAGAAATATAGTAGTAAGGCTCACCTTCATATTCTTCTACCACACCGTTGTTATTCCAATAAAAACGGTACTCAGCCTGCGGAGAGATAAGGCTATTGGTTGCCGCCAACCGGATATTTTTTGTGAGATTGGGTTTGGAGGCGTGTCCCAGCGCATGGTCGAATATGACTGCTTCTCCGGCCTTAAGTGGTAAGCTCACCATGTATTTCCATGTGAGCTGGTAAATTTTTCCAAAAACAGAAGGGATGGTTACATGCCTGAAACCTCTCACCAGCTCATGACTTCGGGGTAAAACATACAAGGCACCGTTGGCATCAGTGGTGTCCTGAAGCGCTGCCCAAATAGTGTACGAGCGATAGTAACGTTCGTCCACTATACTCCAATCCTGATGTGGATGGAGAATACCCTCCGGATCGTATCCTTTAGCAAGAAAGGTGCCCCCTATGCACTGCATGTCGTCCACATATTTTTGTACACTGCGTGAGAAAATCTCTCTGAGCTCATGGTGAATGTCAAGTAATTGCTTCAGATTTAAACTGTTAGTAGGGGAGTACAAACCTTTTATGTTCGGTTCAGGGTGATAGCGAAAAAATAACTCTCTGGCAGCATGCACCTCATCTGAATTGAGAAAAGATAACACTACATAACCTTCCTCAAGAAGCTTTTGATTTAGTATTTTATCTTTTAAGACCCTAAACTTCATCAATCATGAAATAAACGATGTTGAATTTCTTTTAAAATATTTCTAGGGGTATAAATTTTCCAGAATGGCCTTTTTTCATTCCCCTTATCATACGTTAATTGCTCTTGCATTTTCTCATGTATATGCTCTGGCATTGGTAAGCCGGATAATCTGTAAAAATCTTTTATGCTGACGGATGGAAAATCATATTCTGTTTCACAGATTTTTTTTAGGCTGCGGGGAGGAGAATCAAATATGTTTTCCTCCATAAAGTATGCTGTGTTGCATTCGTATGCTGCAATTTTTCCATTATGATTTACAAAGAGCATCATTTCTGCTTCTGCAGGAATAACACCGCAAGCACAGGCAATGCGAGGCTCCTGGCTTTTATTGGGAAGAGATGCATGCAATAAGGCATGATCATACACCAGCGCTTCTCCTGCTTTCAAATACAGTGGCTTCATGTGCTGAAGGAGTAAACCATGAATCTCTTTAAAAGCACAGGGAATGGAAGCATGGCGGTAGGTAGCTAGCCAGCGATGGCTATGAGGCATTACCAAAATAGTTCCGTTGTCGCTGTGTAAATCAATCAAAGGAATCCAGATATTGAACGACCGGAATTTTTTTTCATCTACAATATTCCAGTCCTGATGTGGCTGAAGGGTTTCATCAAAGCCGGCTGCTTTTACCACAAAAGAGCCTCCCAGCAATTTGCATTGTAAAAACCACTTTTCAAAAGCAGAGTTCAGTATAGCCTTTATATTTTCACTTAGCTTTTTTCTGAGCGATATGTCCGATAAATGTGCAGAAGCGTAAAATCCTTCTACCTTCTGCGGATGTGCTTCGCGAAATATCTGTACTAAATCATCAACTTCGTCTTTATCCAGAAATGGAATAACTGCAAATCCCTCTTCGCGCAAAAGGGTATCGTATTGAGCATCTCTAAGGATAGTGCGGTGTGGATTAATCATTTTAGTTTGCTATCTGCCGGTTAGCCTGTATTTAATCTCGCGTAAAATGTTTGCCGGCGAGTATGTCTTAAATAAATTTTGCCTGGGCGTGCTAGTATTAATTGTCTCATGCTGAGAAGTATTTTGAGCTTTGCTCTGATAAGTCGGAGCGGTTTGCTCAATGTATTTGTAGCCGGCTGACGTTTTCATTTTGCGAACTAAATCTTCTAACGCTGCTCCTGTAAGCATGGGAACTTCATATTCTATAAAGCCAAGGCTCTTGCCCACTTTGGGCCTTTTATAAATGTCTTCAAAGAAGTTTTCAAAATGAATCAAAAACTCATCATCCATTTCAAATTTTTCTATCAGGTTGTCTTTTCTGTTTGGGTCTTTAAAATGAAATATCATTTGCGCATCCTTTGTTTTAACTCCTGCCGTGATAGCTTTCCGTATCTTATCTGATGTATTTGGGGGAGAGTAGTGAACTAGAGATTGATTGAGTATTACTGCTGTGCCGGCAGGAACGATCATGGGAATTAACTGACGAAGAACAACCTCATAATCATGATCAAAAAAATAACGCATGGTGGGAGCGCGTAACACAGGAAAGTTATCGTAGTGGCTCCCAGGAAGCACCATCAAAGGGCCATTGTCTTCTGTAATATCACACAGCGGTGTCCATACATTAACTGCTACATAGCGACTTTCATCCACTATGGTCCAATCCTGATGTAAAAACAAATCTGAGTTTGGAGAGGGTATTTTATACAGGTAAGCCCCTCCAAAAGGTGTGTAATTTTGAAAAGTTTCTTCATAGGCTCTGCGAAAGACCCTTTTTATTTCTTCGCTAACCTTGCGCTTGTAAGCCATGTCCGATGAGTAGCTGCCCGAGTGAAATCCGCTATCAGACAAATTTTTATGTAGCTCATCGAAGAGACGATCCATGTACTCAACTTCGTCTCTGTTAAGGAGTGGGGTCACTACAAAACCTTGTTTATCGAATATTTTCTGATGTTCCGGGTTTTTAAAAATTGGCGGGGCAGGCATAGCTTACATATTTTTTCTAAGGCGGTATTTTATTTCTTTCAGAATATTCGAAGGTGAATAAATATTCCAGAATGAATCTTTTTTTGTAGAAGCTAAATTCTCTGGATTTACTTCATCATTTTGCTTTACTGATGAATCTTTATGAGGTGGAGAAATTTTTTTTGTAGGAGTGTGGTCTCTAAGTCTTTTTTTACCAAAGCGATTTTCCAGCATATCGAGAGTTAACTCCGGAAAATCGTAATCTACTAATCCCAGGCTTCTCCCTATTTTTGGCCGGTCATAAATATTGCTTCCAAATTGCTCATAGTCGGTCATAAAATTTAAATCCTCTTCAAAAAGTTCGACTTTGCCTTTCCATGCAGGATCACTTTTATCATGATAACAAATTATAAATCGCGCATCACAATGGGTAATGAAAATATTAGTAACAATACGAATTTGTTCACTCAAATTTGGAGGGGAAAAATGAATAATACTTTGATCAAAAATTACTGCCTGTCCTGCTTTCAGATAGAGCGGCATCATATAGTCTTTTATTTCTTCCTGAATGCTATCATATATTCCTTTAATGGTGTGTCCGCGATAGGTAGGAAAAAAACGATGGCTACCCGGAAGTATATATAATGCTCCGTTATGTTCATTGAGGTCAACCAATGGCGACCAAATATTTATTCCGGTAAATTCCCTTTCATCCACCAAGGTCATATCCTGGTGAACATGTAAGTAACTTTCCGGGCCGGGACTCTTAACAATAAAACAACCCGTTACAATCTGGTAATCGAAAAAAACGGAGTCTAACTTGTTTTTTGCGACTTGAAGAATAGACGATTCGATTTTTTTTCTGTGCTCAGGATTTGGTGAATAAGTTGTTGCAAAAAAAGGGGTTATATTATCGCTGTGATGTTCTTTGAAAATTTGCTCTAGCTTAATTATATCATCAGAGTTGAACAATTCTGTTATAACATATCCTTCCGACTCAAACTGTTTTTGTAGAGCGGGCTGTCGAAATACAGGTTTAATTGCATCAGGAAACTGAAACATATTTCATCGGTTGAAAAGCCTGAATTTAATTTCTCTTACAATATTTGCCGGAGTATAAATTTTCCAGAAGTTTCCGTTAGCAACTTGTTGTGAATCAGATAAAGGATTAGTTGTGGCAGATTGATTGTCTGGCTCAACTATCTGGGCTTCCTGGTGTTGACGGGTGCTGGGATCAGAGGTATTAAACAACCTGCTCATATATTGCACTAATTCATCATTATAGGTATTTCCAGCTTCTTTGATTCTTTCAACCATTTCTTCATCACTAAGTTTCTCCCACATGTAGGTAACTTCTTCGGGAACACCGTATCCACTTATGGTTTCTCCCTTATCATACATTCTCGAAAGCGAGGCATTGTCATATTGAAGAAAAAAATCAGGAGTTATACGGTATTTAAGCAAAGTATTGCTGCTGCCTGGCTTAAGATAGTAATGGCAAATTTTTGCGTCTTTTTGGGTAAAGCCTAGGCCTACTGAAATTCTGGGAGTATCGCTTGTGTTTGGTGGAGAGGCATGAATTGTTCGATTGTCAAAAATAAGCGCCTCACCTGCTTTCATTTCTATAAGTTTCAGGTATGGAAAAATAGTGTACATGTGACTTTTAAGCGGTGTTTCTACCTGGGGAGATGGCGAAGGCCTTACATTTGAAAAGAA
>JAVQWQ010000058.1:0-13028 GCA_033578915.1 Chitinophagales bacterium
AACTAAATACATTTATTTTCGGTATTTGTGCCTTTGTAGTATTTCGGGTTAATACGTTAATTGAGTATCCTCGGTCGAGGAGTAAAGCACATAACTTATTTCCAATAAGGCCGCTTGCTCCGGTTACAAGAATTTTTTTTCTATTTGCATCGCTTAGGTTTGCCATTATTTTTGAGCGTTAAACCATTTAATTATGAATTTTAAAACAAAAATTATTCTTTATAGTTGTGCTCTTTTTGTTTTGATTTTACATTCCTGCGGCGGCAATAAAATAAAAAGTAAAAGAGCAGGAATAAATGAAGTAATTATTCACATATCAGCCGACCCGGATAAACTGAATATTCTAACTTCAACATCTGCAAATGCTTCGGAAATAGAACGTAATATCTTTAGCAGCCTGCTCGATAATGAATTAGATTCTCCTTTTGCAATAATTCCCGGTCTTGCAAAGTCACGGCCACTTATTGAGGAAATTACTGAAGGCCCGCTAAAAGGAGGCTTAAGAATTACTTATGAACTGAAAGAGGAGGCTCGTTGGGATAATGGTTCACCTGTAACGGTGGACGATATAATTTTCACGCTGAAGGCCATCAAAAATCCTAAGGTCGATTGCGAACATCTTCGTTCTTATTATGACTTTATACAAGAGATAATTACTTACCCAGATAACAACAGAAAGTTTACTTTCCTGTGCAAAGGAAAATACTTTCAAAGCGAAGTATGGAGCGCCATTACACCATTGCCAGAATATGTTTACGATCCAGAGAAAATCATGCGAAAATTTGATTATAAAATATTCAATGATCCCCAACAGGTAGAAAAATTGAAGGGCGACCCGGACATTATTCGTTTTGCTCAGGAATTTAATTCAGACAAGCATGCCCGTGAACCAGAGGGAGTATCTGGAGCAGGGCCATACCAACTGGAGAAATGGATTACCGGACAACGAGTAGTTTTAAAGAAGAAGCAAAATTACTGGGGAGAGAAATTTGCTTCCGAAAACCCTGAATTTTACAACCTCCCCGATAAGCTCATTTTTGAAATTATCAACGACCAAAGCGCAGCATTAGCAGCTCTCAAAGGCGAAAACCTCGATGTGGCCTCTGCTTTTAAGGCAAAAGATTTTATTGAGCTAGAAAAAGACGAAAAAATAACTTCAAAATATAAATTAGAAAAGCCTAGCCAGTTGGTTTATTCATACTTAGGCTTGAATATGCGCTTACCTAAATTGAGTGACGTAAAAGTTAGAAGAGCGCTTGCACACTTGATAGATGTTGATCAAATCATACAAAAAATATCTTACGGAATGGCCACACGTGTTGTCGGCCCTACCAGCCCGCAGCGTCCATATTATAACAGTGAACTCAAACTCATACCCTTCGATGTGGCAGAGGCCAATCGCCTGCTAGATGAAGCAGGTTGGAAAGATACAGACGGAGATGGTACTCGCGACAAAGAAATAAACGGAAAAAAAGAAAAGCTATCCATAACGTTTAAAATGCCCAGTGGCAACGAAACCGTAGAAAGAATATTGCTGCTTTACCAGGAAAACTGCAAAAAGGCAGGTGTTGAAATATCTATTTCGCAAAAAGAATGGACAGTTTTCCTCAACGAGTTGAAAGCACATGACTTTGAAGGATATTTTGGTCAGTGGAGTTCGCATCCTTTAAGCGATGACCCCAAGCAAATATGGCATAGTTCTTCCTACAACGGGGGCAGCAACTTTGTTGGCTTTGGCGACCAGCGGAGCGATGAGGTTATAGATAAACTTCGTTATGAATTAGATGAAAATAAACGAAACGAGTTATTTAAGGAATTTCAAAGGCTGGTTTATGAAGCGCAACCTTATATATTTCTCACCTCTCCTTTAAACAGAATCGCACTTCATAAGAGGTTTTCAAATGCAAGGGCCAGAGTTTGCCGACCCGGATATTTGGCAAAAGAATTTAAACTTGACACTAATTTTGGCATCTGATTAAATCTTATTGGTTTCCGATAATCATTAGTATCATTAGACCTTAATTTATGAAAAAGATTGCATTTATCATCGTACTATTGGCAAAACAAGTGTTTGTTTTCAGTCAAAGCAGTAACGTTACTGCTGCATGGAACTACATGAATTACTATAATAACGGAGATGGAGTTCAGAATCTGGAGAAAGCCCGTACAGCAATTGACGAAGCTGCAGTTAATGAAAAAACATCTGGAGAAGCTAAAACATGGTTTTACAGAGGCCAGGTCTATCAGCTAATTTTTAGCGATTCCACGCTGCGCTCACAACACGATATGGCTCATGCTGAAGCTATAAAAAGCTACAAGAAAGTCTATGAAATGAATGACCCGAAGTTTAAGGCATGGAAAGATCTAGTTCGTTATCTCTTAGCTTTCGGGCCTGCCACCTTTAATTCAGGAATCACTGCTTATCAGCAAAAAAATTATCAGCAAGGGTATAAGTATTTCGCTTCGATAGAAGATATTAACACTATAATTGAATCCCGTGGTGAAAAACCAAACATAGATTTGGATAAGGCTCTTGCAAATGCGGCTTTGTGTGCCGAGAATTCCGGTAATCTTGTAGCAGCTATTGACGCTTATAAAAAGTTATCTGTCCGTTTCCCTGACCCGAAACACGATTTATTGCTTGCAAGGCTACAGAAGAAGTCAGGAGATCGCGATGGCGCCATGGCTACGTTAGATGCTGCCATAGCAAAATATCCTCAGAACATTGATCTGATTATTGATAAATTAAATATTTATATCAGTGAAGATAAGCATGAGCTAGGTTTGGATATGCTAAACAAAGCTATAGCCCTCGATCCTAAAAATGACCAGTTGTATTATGCATTAGGCACTGCTTATGAAAAACTGGGCAAAGGCGAAGAGGCCAAAAACGCATACGAAAAAGCTATTCAGCTAAATCCTAAAAATTTTGGGGCTACATATAATTTAGGCGCTTACTACTTCAATAAAGCAGGACAGATTAATGAAGAAATGAATAAATTAGGATACAGTAAAGCCGATCAAATAAAATATGAAGAGCTTAAAAAGAAGCGTTCAGAAATCTTTAAACAGGCTAAACCCTATTTTGAAAAATGTAAGGAGTTGAATCCTGACGATGCGTCAACACTTAAGGCTCTTAAACAAATTGAGCTTTATAGTGTTGAATAATAATGATTTAAAATAAATTCCTAACTATGAAAAAATCAATTGTACTGACATCTCTAATTTTTTTGGTGAATTCAACTGCTTTATTTGCTCAAAATCAAACCTTTGATGCCGATGTGAGCCAATCCAAACTTGCATGGACAGGAAAAAAGATTGGCGGTAAACACAACGGGTTGGTTAAGATAAAATCAGGCTTCATTAGCTTTAAAGATGGGAAGCCGGAAGCCGGAAAATTCGAAATTGACCTTACTACTATTAGCTGTTCCGACCTCACTGATCCGGCTAAAAACGCTGATCTGGTCAATCACCTCAAAAGTGATGACTTTTTTAGTGTGGAAAAGTATCCTATCTCTACACTAACAATTACAAAATTTTCTCCCATAGAAAAAGCCCCTAAAGGTCAACCTAATTATAAAGTGTTTGGCAACCTCAACATTAAAGGCAAGAACAATCCTATAGAATTTCCTGCTTACATAGATGTAAAAGGTAAGACACTTACCGGAAAAGCTGATTTTTCTATAGACAGGACTAAATGGGATATTACCTACAAATCTGGCACCATTTTCCCATCATTAGCCGATAAGGCTATTGCTGATAATATTGATTTTTCTGTATTTATTAAAGCAACCAGTAAGTGATTTCTTACTGGGAAAAGACTGCATTACTTGAATCGGATGTAATAATTGTGGGTGCCGGTATTACTGGCCTCAGCGCAGCAATATCATTAAAAGAAAAATTACCTTCAATCGACGTTATTGTGCTTGAGAGGGGCATCCTGCCCTCTGGAGCAAGCACCCGGAATGCAGGATTTGCCTGCATAGGCAGCGCCGGAGAGATACTTAGCGACTTACAGCACATGCCGGAAGATCTCGTTTTGCAACTTGTAGAGATGCGCTGGAAGGGCTTGCAATTATTGCGAAAACGTTTAGGAGATTCCAATATCTTATATCGCGAAAATGGCAGCTATGAATTGCTTCAACCGAATCAGATGTCGGTAGCTGACTCGTTGCCGCTACTCAACTCCTTGCTTAAATCCGTTACAGGTAGGGAAACTTTTAAAATACTTCCCACTGACTGCCTTCAATCATTTGGATTTAATGTCCATAGTTTTACCGGTATAATTCAAAACAATTGCGAAGGTGAACTGCATTCGGGTTTAATGATGAAATGTCTTATGCAGTTTGCTAATGAAAAAGGGGTGCGTATATTAACTGGATGCAACGTATCTCAATACAACGAAGTTGGTCATGGGGTTGTAGTTGATGTTGCAAGTTTAAATGCTGATTACACCTATACATTTAAAGCAAAGAAAGCAATCATTTGTACAAACGCTTATACTGGTTTTTTGTTTCCTCAGGCTGAAGTTGAACCCGGACGAGGAACTATTATTTTGACCTGTCCCATCAAAAACCTTCCATTTCATGGGATTTTTCATTTTGATGAGGGATATTACTATTTCCGCGAGTTAGACGGGAGAATATTATTTGGTGGCGGCCGAAATGAATTTCGCGAAGAAGAAAAAACGTTTGAACTTTCTCCCAATCCTAAAATTGTTTCCTTACTTATAAAAATTTTAGAGCAGGATATTCTGCCTGGCAGAGAGGTAAAAGTTGAGGATATGTGGAGTGGAATAATGGCTTTCGGAAAAAGTAAAATACCCAATCTGCATTGGTTAGGAAAGCATACTTTTGCAGCGTATAAAATGGGAGGTATGGGGGTGGCTATCGGCAGTTTAGCTGGAGATATTGCTGCTGACGCAATCAGCAAAAGCCTATAATAAACTACTCAGTAGCCTGGTTTGTCTCTGCTGAGTTAGTAGCTTCTGCAGCAGAATTATTGTTATTTGTTTGGATTTCTGTTACAGGAGGCTTGGAAGATGCTACACGTATGGTAACATGGTTGCTTCTCTTGCGAATACGGCACGCTCTACCCTGAGGCGCAGGTAAAAACCGTTTCAAAGTGCGACCCTGATTTACAAATATTTCTTTGATAAATAAATCGTAGTTTTCAGGATTGGCATCATGTTTTTGTTGCCAGTTGTTAATGGCGCTTTTAAGAAGTTTTTCTAATTTTCTTGAGGCTTCCTGCTTGCTGTAGCGCAAGATGACGAGAGCATCTTCAACTCTTTTGCCCCTGATAAGATCAGCTACTAAACGCATTTTTCGGTCGCTAGTGGGATTATTTCTCAGATGTGCTATTGCTTCCATGAAAAATTAATTTCAATTATTATTATTTTTTCTTGTTACCGGCATGGCCCCTGAATTGACGTGTAGGGCTAAATTCGCCTAGGCGATGGCCTACCATATTTTCAGTTACATAAACAGGGATAAATTTATTGCCGTTGTGCACCGCAAAAGTATGCCCTACCATTTCAGGAATGATCATTGAAGCACGACTCCACGTTTTGATAACGCTTTTTTTATTCGTCTCATTCATTTTAGTAACCTTCTTTAAGAGTTTATAGGCTACATACGGCCCTTTTTTTACACTGCGTCCCATAGTTATATTAATTTAGGTTATACTGTTTTTTTCGCGTTTCTTCTTTGTATAATGAGTCGGTTAGAAGCTTTTTTACGCGAGCGTGTTTTAAAGCCTTTTGCTTTAAGGCCTTTCCTACTGCGCGGGTGGCCGCCCGAAGCACGGCCCTCGCCACCTCCCATCGGATGATCTATCGGGTTCATGGCAACACCACGTGTACGAGGCCTGCGTCCCAGCCATCTTTTGCGACCAGCTTTGCCGTAGCTTTGTTGGTTGTGGTCGCTATTAGAAAGTATTCCTATGGTTGCAAGACAGGTTTTCAGCACTCTCCTGATTTCGCCTGATGGCATCTTCAATACCGCATATCGCTCTTCTTTGGCCAGCAGTTGGGCGCATGTGCCTGCACTTCTCACCAACGAGCCGCCTCTTCCGGGATGTAATTCTATATTGTGAATATTCATCCCGAGAGGAATTTCGGATAATGGTAACGTATTGCCTATCTCAGGTGGAACATTCTTGCCCGAAATAACGGTTTGGCCAACTTTTAGACCTGCCGGGGCAAGGATATACCTTTTTTCTCCATCAGGATATACGATAAGTGCTATAAAGGCAGTTCTGTTTGGGTCATATTCTATGGAAGCTACTTTTCCAGGGATATCGAATTTATCGCGCTTAAAATCAATGATACGATATCTTCTCTTATGTCCGCCACCAATGTAGCGCATGGTCATGTGTCCTGAGCTGTTACGCCCACCAGTGCTTTTATATGGTGCTAAGAGACTTTTCTCTGGCTTGTCTGTTGTTAACTCCTCGAAGTTCAGCAGCCTGGTGAACCTCATGCTGGGAGTTGTTGGTTTATATTTCTTTATGCCCATGTTGCAGTTAATTTAACTGATGAGTTAATGCTTTAAATTCCTTCGTAAATATTAATTGAGCTACCTTCCTTTAACGTAACGAATGCTTTTTTATAAGCAGGTTTTACACCTTTTGCAATTCCTTTTTTGGTGTAGCGTACTTTGGCTTTCCCTGGAATTACAGTTGTGTTTACTGACTCTACCTGAACGTTATAAAAGTTTTCTATTGCCTGCTTAATTTGCAACTTATTAGCAACGCGGGCAACCCGAAATACATATGTATTTTTTTTATCGCTCAGGTTAGAGCTTTTTTCAGATACAATTGGCCTGAAGAGTACTTCGGTGTTCATACATTCCTAGTTTTTAGAAAAAGATTCTACGATGGTTTTTACTGAATTTTCGCTTAGCACTAATTTTGAAGCGTTCATAATGTCGTAAACATTCAGAGAGTCTGCTCGAACGACATTGACAGAAGGAATATTGCGCGCGCTCTTGATGATTCCACCGGAGAGGCCTGAGAACACAACAGTACTCTTAATGCCATCCAGATTCAAATTTTTCAAAAATCCGGCAAACTCTTTTGTTTTAGGGCTTTCGATATCAAAATCTTCAAATACAACTATATTATTATTTTGAGCTTTTAAAGAGAGAGCTGACTTACGTGCAAGTTCTTTCACTTTTTTATTGAGCTTAAAGTCGTAGGAGTGAGGTTTAGGGCCGAAAACTCTACCACCGCCGCGCACCAGAGGTGATTTAAGGTCACCACGTCTTGCATTGCCGGTACCTTTTTGCCTGTAAGCCTTCTTGGTGGTTCGGGCTATTTCGGAGCGCTCTTTTGACTTGTGTGTGCCTTGTCTTTGAGCTGCCAGGTACTGGCGAACGGCAAGCCACAACACATGCCCGTTGGGTTGAATATCGAAAACTTCTTTTGAAAGTTCGATTTCTTTACCCGTTTCTTTACCCTCCTTGCTCAGTACTTTTAGTTTCATGACAATAAAATTTGGGCGGCTTTACCGCAATTTTCCAAAAAATGGACGGCAAAAATAGAAAAATCGAACGTGTTTACAAATTTTCTCCTAAAATGTTTTAGTACTAAAGTACGATCATTTTTCCGGTTTCAAGACATAGCACTGCAAAGGCATATGTGTTTATCAAAAATAAATGTATCAATGAGATTTAACGTTTATGTTTGGGTTTTTGTAACCAGAAAACTGGATGCGTTCGCTTAGGGTAATTGTTAGTGGAGGGGGAACGGGAGGACATATTTTCCCGGCTATTGCCATTGCCCAGGAAATTCAACGAAGGTTTCCAAGTGCAGCTATTCTTTTTGTCGGAGCTCACGGCCGCATGGAAATGCAAAAGGTTCCTGAAGCCGGTTTTGAAATTAAGGGTTTAAACATTGCAGGATTTCAAAGAGGTGCTCTTGTGCCCAACCTCTTATTGCCTTTTAAAGTTGTGCGTTCATTGTTGCAGGCATATCGGGTTATAAAACAATTCAGGCCTGATGTTACGGTTGGGGTGGGCGGATATGCAAGTGGGCCGGTGCTGCTGGTTTCTTCTTTGTTGGGTGTTCCTGCAATAATTCAGGAGCAAAACTCCTACGCTGGGATAACCAATAAAATATTAGGACGATTTGTGCGAAAAGTCTGTGTGGCCTATGATAATATGGAAAAATATTTTCCATCACAAAAGATTGTTGTTACCGGCAATCCGGTTCGAAGTTCTATTTATGCTACTAACCTAAGTAAAGAATCTGCTTGCCGATTTTGGGGCCTTGACAGTGCAAAGCCTGTGTTATTGGCTGTCGGGGGAAGTTTAGGAGCACGCACCATCAACGAAAGTATTTTCGCAGAAGTGGAGAAACTGGTTTCGAAAAATATACAACTGATATGGCAGACGGGGAGAAATTACTTTCCCGGTTACTCACATTTAGGGCAGAAATATCCTTTATTAAGAGTGATAGAGTTTATAAAAGATATGGATAAGGCCTATGCTGCGGCTGATGTTATTATTTCGCGGGCTGGGGCGCTTTCTATCGCTGAATTGCAGCTTGCAGGCAAGCCGGCTATTCTTGTGCCTTCTCCAAACGTGGCCGAAGACCACCAGACCCACAACGCCATGGCATTGGCGCTCAGGAATGCTGCTATTGTGGTTAAAGACAGTGAGGCTCGCGACAAATTGGTCACCACAGCAGTTGATTTGCTTGCAAATAATGATTTACAACGTGAACTTTCAGAAAATATAAAAAAAATGGCCATTCATAATGCCAGCGAGAGAATTGTGGATGTATTACTAAAAGAAATTCAGCAATGAATTCTTACCGTAAAGTATTTTTCATAGGAATTGGCGGAATTGGTATGAGTGCTTTAGCCCGGTATTTTCGCACTTTGGGTGCCGAAGTGAGCGGGTACGACCTAACAAGCACATCTTTGACACAACAACTGGTCCGCGAAGGGATAACAGTTTTTTACGATGACGATCTATCACTTTACCCAAAAGATGCCGAACTGGTTATTTATACTCCTGCTATTCCTTCAGCTCACAAGGGACTTAACATGTACCGCTCCGGCAACTATCTGATTAAAAAGAGGAGCGAGGTTTTAGGAGAGATATCTGAGAATTATTTTACGGTTGCTGTCGCCGGATCTCATGGCAAAACAACGGTAACCTCAATGTTGGCGCACATTCTGTATAGCTGCCAAAAGCCGATGATGGCTTTTCTCGGAGGGATTTGTACAAACTATGAGAGTAATTTTATTTACAACTCAGGCCCGTGCAACGAAAAGCAAAAGATTATGATTGTAGAGGCTGATGAATATGATCGCTCGTTTCATCGTTTGCATCCTGACGTTGCCATTATCACAGCGGTAGATACAGATCATTTAGACATATATGGAAATAAAGCCGAAATAGATAAAGCATTTATTGAGTTTGTCGGATTATTACCATCAGAAGGTTTCTTAGTGATTAAAAAAGGCCAGTCCATAGAGCCTTTTATTTCCGGTGTATCTATGTTATCGTATTCTCTTGAGAGCATATTTGCAGATGTATTTTGCATTCGTTACAGCATAAACCAAGGGCACTACACTTTTGACTTGAATTTCCGAGGGGAGGAGATAAAAAATATTATGTTGCGGCTTGCAGGCCCTCATAACATTGAAAATGCAATAGCAGCCTATACGGTGAGCCGTTATCTTGGTTTGAATAATGAGCAGATTTGTAATGCTTTATCTTCATTTAAAGGTATAAAAAGGCGGTTTGAAAAAATTTTTGAAAATGAACGATACACATTAATCGATGATTATGCGCATCATCCCGAAGAAATTAAAGCATTTTTACGAGGAGTAAGAGAACTTTATCCTAAACGAAAAATAACAGCGATTTTTCAACCGCACTTGTATTCACGCACCAGAGATTTGGCAGATGAATTTGCGCAGAGTCTTTCGCTTGCAGATGATGTGGTTCTGTTGGAGATTTATCCTGCCCGCGAACAGCCAATACCGGGAGTATCTTCTCAATTGATATACGATAGAATCAACTTAAAAAACAAGCATATCATAGAAAAGAAGGATTTAATTGACTGGATTGAAGCCAATGATACATTTGAAGTACTTGCGACCATTGGAGCAGGAGATATTGACAGATTTTTGCCTCAAATCAGTTTACTGCTAGAGAAAAAAGTAATTTGAAGTTTAGACTTGACCTGATAGATTAATTAAATTGTCGAATGGGTAGCATTAGTGTAAATCACATAAATTATTAAGGTTAAAATGATGTTATTGAATTTTTTTGCTGTAGGTTTTACTGCTCACACATAGCGAAAGGATGGGGCGTAAGTATTCATCAGGTCTTTAAATAATAATATTGCACACCGGTTTAAGCTTTTTTCTTTTTGTTTGGTGATTTGATAAAAAAGGAATACTTTCGCAGCCCAATTCTGAGGGAGCCGCATAAAGTGGCACGTTTACCTCTAAATTATTATATATGGCAAAAGAGATTCAGACATTCATTAAGCTCCAGGTGAAAGGCGGTCAGGCTAATCCCGCACCTCCTATTGGTCCGGCTCTGGGTTCTAAAGGGGTTAATATAATGGAGTTTTGCAAGCAGTTCAATGCTCGCACCCAGGACAAAATGGGCAAAGTGCTTCCGGTTGTGATTACCGTTTACACTGATAAAAGCTTTGATTTTGTCATCAAAACTCCTCCTGCGCACTCTCTACTGATGGAGTTGACTAAAAAACAATCCGGCTCACCGGAACCCAACCGCAAAAAAATCGGCAGCGTTACATGGGACATTATTCGTAAAGTAGCAGAGGAGAAAATGCCCGACCTGAACTGCTTTACAATAGAAAGTGCGATGAAAATGATTGCCGGATCTGCAAAAAGTGCAGGATTCACTATCGAAGGAAAAGCGCCCTGGGAAAATTAATCCATATAAAAAATAAAAATTGTGGCAGAGGTGGTTTCGCCTCGTATTTTACCACAAAATAAAAAATGAACATTATGAAACTAACTAAAAAACGGAAGGCTGTAGCAGCCAAACTAGACAAAAACAAGCTGTATTCGCTGGCCGAGGCGTCTGCCCTGATTAAGGAAGTTAATACTGCTAAGTTCAACGCATCTGTAGACTTGCATGTGGTTTTGGGTGTTGATCCCAAGAAACCCGATCAAGCCATTCGTGGCACTACTGCACTGCCGCACGGCACCGGTAAAACCAAAAAGGTGCTCGTGCTTACTACTCCGGATAAAGAAGATGAAGCATTGAAAGCAGGTGCAGATTATGTAGGATTGGAAGAATATGTACAGAAAATCGAGGGAGGATGGATAGATTTTGATGTGGTAATTGCTACACCCAACGTAATGGCAAAAATTGCCAAAATCGGTAAAATTCTGGGCCCGAGAAACCTTATGCCCAACCCTAAGTCAGGTACTGTAACTCCAGATGTAGGCAAAGCCGTAGAAGAAGTGAAGAAGGGTAAAATTGCTTTCAAAGTAGATAAGTTTGGCATTATACATGCCTCTATCGGAAGAATCAGCTTCACTCCCGAGCAAATCAGCGACAATGCTGCAGCATTGCTGCAAACACTTGCTAAATTAAAGCCGCCAACAGCAAAAGGGGTTTATTTTAAAGGCATCAGCATGGCAAGCACCATGAGCCCAGGCATAAAAATTGATTACAAAACAGTTTCAGGACTTTAATTTCCTCATCCAAAAAACTAAATCTCATGACCAAGGCAGAAAAAACTCAAGAGATACAAGAACTAAAGGAAAAGTTTAGCAAAGCCCAATATTTCTATCTTACAGATTCTTCTACGCTAAATGTTGAGACTATCAATAAGTTCAGAAGGCTTTGCTTTAACAAAGGAGTAGAATTCAGGGTGGCAAAGAATACCCTTATCAGAAAGGCGCTGGAACAGGTGGGTGGCAATTACGAAGAATTGTATCAGGTTCTCCATGGCCCAACCGGTATCCTCTTTGCCAACGAGGGTGCTGTGCCCGCCAAGTTGCTGAAAGAGTTCCGCGGAAGCGACAAAACAAAACCGGCTCTTAAAGGTGCCTACATTGACAGTAGCATCTTCATTGGAGACAATCAGCTCGACGTATTGGCCTCCTTGAAGAGCAAAGCAGAGCTGCTGGGAGAGATTATTACGCTGTTGCAGTCGCCTGCGCGCAATGTTATCAGCGCATTACAATCCAGCTCAGGCCAGAAGATTGCCGGATTACTCAAAGCTATTGAAGAAAAGAAGGCCTGATTGTCGGGCATGTAAGCATTTGTTTATAATGCTTAATTGATTTTTTTTCCATTGCATCTCTTTTAGTTTGATAACTCTCACCTCCATAAGTTTTTTTGGGTGTGTAACCTACACGTTTGCCCTGTAGAGTTTTTTTTTATTCTATCCAAGTTTGTAGTCTTTTATTTAACCATACTTCAATAGTATTATAGCATCTTTTTAGAGACCATTACGTGGCCTCATGCACATGTAATTTGTGTTTTTTATCGTAGTAAAATAAATCTGCTTAATAACGGCATTTTAACTATAGCAATACCTTTTGTAAGTCTTTTTGCCTTTAAATGATGGCTTAAAGATTTTCGGCTTTTGCAAATAAGGACGGGCTTCTTGCATTTTGACTGTGATTGTTTAAAGATATATTACTAATTAGAAATGATTCACTTTTTTAATTATTTCTTGAGTTTTGAAAGCTTTTTTATCGCAAGACTTTATACCATATCGGATTAACTAGCAAACATTTCTACATAATAAATGATCTCACATTTATTATTAAGTTTCAATATTCGCCATTAGAAAATTAGGATTATAACTATATAGTGAATGGCTTTCTATTGATTTTTTAAATGCGAATTTGCAATTTGCTGTAAGAAAATCTTAAATACAACTCGTTGCTGAATGTTACACTGACTTAAAAAGAATTTATGCATTTATGCCACTTGAGTAGTTACGAATAGTTCACATTAACAGTGTTTGAACTATAACTATCTGTTTTCTTATGACAGTCTTAGTTTAGCTTAAAT
>JAVQWQ010000059.1:0-12937 GCA_033578915.1 Chitinophagales bacterium
ATCACCTTGTTTAAAATCCGGGTGTTTGGGCAGATCAATGTATAGAGCATCTTCAACTTCTTTGATTATCTTATTCATGATGCTTGAAATTTAGCGTGCAAATATAAGTAAATCAGATAATTTTTCAGGCTAAACTGAAGAATTTTTCAATCACAGAGAAAATCTCTTCGGGTTCAGCCATTCGGCCTTCGCCAATAAGTCCACTGGCCAGTTCACCATATTGTACAGGTATTATTGTGTTTCCGTATGATTGGAGCATCTGAACATTTCGCTGTGTGGCCGGATGTTTCCACATGTCGCGGTCCATGGCAGGTGCAAAAAAAACAGGGCATTTTGCCGATAGATATGTAGCAAGTACCATGTTATCGCATAACCCGGCGGCCATTTTCGCTATTGTATTTGCAGAGGCCGGCGCAATAAGCATGACTTCTGCCCACAAACCTAATTCTACGTGATTGTTCCACGTATCTCCTTCAAAAAAATCAGAGAATACATCGTTTTTACTCAAAGTGGCCAAAACAGATGGAGATACAAAATGTGAGGCTGATTCTGTAATTAGTATTTTGACTTCAGACTTGGCTTTTACAAAAAGCCTTACCAGTATAGGTATCTTATATGCCGCAATTGAGCCTGTTACAGCCAGAAGAATTCTCCTCCCTTCCATGGGTGATAGAGATATTAAAATTAGTTGCTCTGGCTCTCGTTTTCGCGATAATAAATTTCGTCTTGTAAAAATTCATGAGTAGCAATAAGCGTTGGGTGCGGAAGACGCTCATAAAATTTTGAGATTTCTATCTGCTCGCGATTTTCAGTAAATTCTTCATATGTATCATGCGATTCAAAGTCTTTTAGTTTATTGTGCAACTCTTCTTTCAACTCGCGGCTAATCTGATTGGCCCGGCGCGAGATAATGTATAAAGCCTTGTAGAGATTACCAGTTTTTTCTGCAAAAGTTGCGAGATTCTGTGTTTCGATGTAAGGATTAATCTGAGACAGCTTTACTTTTTTACTTTTATCCATTTTGCTTTATTTTATTTATAGTTTGGCTAACGTTTCGATATATTCTTGCAGCTTCTTTAGAGTATTTTCCTTTTTTATAAAGGGACGCAAAGTTATAATAACTTTTTAATGTTTTTTCCAATGTATTTAATTTTTCTTCTCCTTTTTGTTCCTCAGACAATTGAAAACCAGACTTTACTAACAAAAAATAGGCTGTTTCTTTAACATATTCGCACTGCTGACGCAGCTTCTCATCTTTCAGTTTTTCTTTTTGAATATCGGCTTCTTTAATGCACCTGTTTAAGATAGGTTCCCTTTCTGCCGGGCGCACTGCCTGCGCGTACTCGAGTAATCCGTTAACTATCTGAAAGTGTGCCTGCTGCTCGTAATACGAAGCCTCAGGCATGTATTTGCTATCAGGGAAGCGTTTGGAAAAAGCAAGATAACTCTCCAAAACATGCTTAAATCGCTCTTCTTTTTTGGCTGGAATGCTGTTTTCAGCGAATTTGAAATTAGATTTTACAATCATGAAATAAATGCGCTCGGCATTATCAATATCATGGTATGTTTCGAGCAAACTTTCAAAAGTTGTCGCAGCAGCGCGGTAATGGCCTGTTTTATAGTAAAGCTCCGCGTTGCTGAGCGCTTTCCGTTCCAGTTTTTTTCTAAGCCTGGATATAGCCTGGTTGCTAGAATCTACTCTTCCCCTGTTTTCATAAAAGTTATCTAAATACAACATATACCCTTCAATCGCTTTATAGGTATTCACCTGCTCCAATTCGTAATGGGGAGACTGGTTTTCTAGACTTTTGGCATGCAAGTAAAGGCATTCATCTGCGCGCGGGCTATTTGGATACAAATCAAAAAAATTTTTGAAATGATAGGCCGCGATGATGTAATCGCCTTGTTTGTAATTGGCCATGCAATAATAATAGTAGATATCTTCAGTTGACTTGGTTCCTTTATATAAACCCATCAATTCTTCAAATACAGGTATGCATTTATAATATTGCTTTTTATTATACCAAAGCATTGCCTTTTTGTATTTGTAGTCCAAATCAGTACTTTTTAAAAGCTTCTCCGGAGTGTCGCAGCTTTGAAAAAGAAAAAGGACCACCAAAAAATACGAATAAATACCTACAGCGGAAAAGCTGAATCTGGCTTGAGCCAGGGCATGATGATAAAAACGAAGTAATCTGAAAGCTTCTCTAATCATCTCCTCCTAAAAAACGAGAAGAGAATATTTAAGCGTATGTTGTTCGGATAATCAGGCGCGTGAGTCGTGCTGAGTTGTGTGCTGAGTGTAAGTTGGACAAGTTTGACGATGACATGAAGACAGTCCAATAACAAATGCTGAAAGCCCGAGCACCAAGAAAATTTTAAAAATACGTTTCATGTAAATTTTGTTTATAAGCTAACGCAAATGTAACATAAAAATTGTAATGAAAGCATGAATATAATCTTAAGCCTGTGGTTTGAGAATTTGTATCACAAAGGCGAAGCCAGTATTAATCATCAAATCAGGGATTTAAGGGCAAGGGTTTTCTTTTATCTTTCTTCTTCCATAAGTAATTATTGATTGTAAAAGTAAATCCCAGATTAAAGCCAAATGCACTGAAGTTAGCTGCTCTTCTTAATTCTTCACGAGGTGCATCCTCATTTACAACCTTATCGCCCGGTTGAGGATTGGCAGCAGCTCTTTTTTTGCCAAAAACGGTAGTATTACTGTTTTCATCTAGTTTGTCCACAAAAGAAGTTACTTTGCTGTATGTGGTATATGAAGGAAGCAAATCAGACGTTTCGCCATTAAAAGTGAGATCATAACGGGTAAGCGTTGTCTTTCCGGAGCGTACAAAAAGATAATTAGCGATAGCTTCACCAAATACTCTTAACCATGTAGTGATATTATAGCCAACACCTACAGAACCGTTGAAGCCAATTGAAAACACCGATTGGGTTTCTGCGCGCACTTTGGCGCTGGCCGGCAGCTTGGTATTTAAAAAGTCTGGCGCTGCTATGTCCAGTTCGTGAATAGTTTTACCCCAAAAGGGAATGGTAAGCCCGAAACGACCGTATGGCACAAATGCTGCGTCAGGACGAGACGCCTGCAAGCGGATGCTGGGACTCATTGTTATACCGTAAGACCATGTCGTTGTATTGATAGAAACATTTCTTCCAAGAGTAGCAGGGTCATCAAAAACAGATTTGCCGGTTAGTTTTTTTCCAAAAAGGGATGCAAAACCTATCTCTAATCCTACATAATGTGAAATCATGTAACCTGCTACAAAATTCACTGTGCCTCCGTTTGAATAACCTTGATATGCATTAGATTGAAATTTTAGCGAGGCACTATCGCTTATGTTCTGATTGATTAGAGGAACTATGATGCTACCTGCAGGATCTGTTCCATTCGGTTGAAAAGTTATAGCTTGTAAGGTTTGTTGCAAAGCGGGAGCACCATATCCGCCCGATACATTAAAAAATAGCCCAGGCTGTGCGTGGTGAGTCGAAGCAAATAACAAACAAACGTTTACTAATAATTTGTATTTCATGATAAAACAATGTTTAAATCAGGAATGAAAAAAAGTATTTGGTTTGGGATAACAAAATTTAAGTTGTTTACAACTAACAGGTAAAATTTGAAAACCCTGAAAATTTAATTTTTATTAGATAGAGCTTTTCAGAACTATTTTTTCATACATCGTGTTGTGAAAGTGTATTAATAAGAAATTATAAAAATTCAGGATGAACTCTAATTTTGGCGCGCATTAAAATGAAAAACGTGAGTAAAGTAGCTTCTAAATCAGTTAGTTCATATTTGTTCAAATCTTCTGTTGGGAAAAAGGCAATTATGGCATTAAGCGGCCTTTTTCTTATTACTTTTTTGATTGTTCATGTCGGTATTAATTCATTGGTTTTACTCAATGACGGCGGCAAAACATTTAGCGAATGGGCTCACTTCATGGGAACTAATCCATTAATCAGAATCCTTGAAATTGGTTTAGTGGCTGGTTTTCTCATTCATATTATTGATGGATTTCTTTTATGGAAAGAAAATCACGATGCACGGCCGGTAAAGTATGCAGTTTCAAATGCTAACGCCAACAGCAAATGGTATTCGCGTAGCATGGGTTTACTAGGCACTCTGATATTATTATTTTTAATTGTTCACACTGCACATTTTTGGATTCCAAACAGAGCAAATCAATTTGCTACAGGTGAAGAACTGGATCTATATAATTTAATGAAGGAAGCATTCAGCAAGTGGTACAACGTCTTAATATATGTGGCCGGTTGTTTCTCGCTTTTCTGGCATTTGCTTCACGGCTTCAAAAGCGCGTTTCAAACGTTAGGATTAAATCATGTTAAGTATAACAAATTAATTGAAATTGCAGGAATTGCCTTTTCGATAGTTGTTCCTACATTATTCGCTATTATACCAATCGTCTTTTATTTAAACATCATTAAATAAATATTTTAATATGGCAGTATTAGATTCAAAAGTTCCTGACGGGCCGCTGGAAAATAAATGGACAAAATATAAATCTACTGTTCCATTAGTTAGTCCGGCTAATAAAAGAAATCTTGAGGTAATTGTAGTTGGTTCGGGGCTTGCAGGCTCTTCGGCAGCAGCTACGCTTGCAGAGCTGGGCTACAAAGTTAAAGTTTTCTGTTACCAGGACTCTGCCCGCAGAGCACACTCTATTGCTGCGCAAGGAGGCATAAATGCTGCAAAAAATTATCAGAACGATGGAGATTCCGTTTATAGATTGTTTTACGACACAATAAAGGGCGGCGACTATCGCTCGCGCGAGGCTAACGTTTATAGACTAGCCGAAGTGAGCGCCAGCATTATTGACCAATGTGTTGCTCAGGGAGTACCTTTTGCCCGCGAATACGGAGGCATGCTCAGCAACCGTTCATTCGGGGGCACTCAGGTACAAAGAACATTTTATGCAGCCGGGCAAACAGGCCAACAACTTTTACTTGGTGCTTATTCAGCACTAATGCGCCAGGTTGGCATGGGCACGGTAAAGATGTTCAGCCGTCATGAAATGCTGGACATTGTTGTTATAGATGGCAAGTGCAGGGGAATTATTGCGCGCGACCTTGTTACCGGCAAACTGGAAAGACATTTCGGACATGCTGTATTGTTGTGTACCGGAGGCTACAGCAATGTTTATTTTTTGTCAACCAATGCGATGGGCTGCAACGTTACCGCTGCATGGAAAGCCCACAAAAAAGGTGCTTTCTTTGGCAACCCATGTTTTACACAAATACACCCGACCTGCATTCCTGTTTCCGGCGAACACCAAAGCAAGCTCACTCTTATGAGCGAATCTCTGCGGAATGACGGCAGAATATGGGTACCCAAAAAGAAAGAAGACGCCGAAGCTATACGTAAAGGTCTAAAAAAAGCATCGCAGATACCTGAAGAAGATAGAGACTACTATTTAGAGCGTAGATATCCCGCCTTTGGCAACCTTGTACCGCGTGACGTAGCATCGCGCGCTGCAAAAGAACGGTGCGATGCAGGCTATGGCGTAAACGCCACAGGAGAAGCGGTCTTCCTGGATTTTACATACAATACAAAACGTTATGGAACTATAGAAGCTAATAAACGCGGCCTCACCAACATCAGTGATGAAGAGATTATGGCACTGGGGAGAGAAGTAATCAAAGAAAAATATGGCAACCTCTTCGATATGTATAAGCAAATAACAGGGGTTGACCCCTACGAGGAGCCCATGCAAATATATCCTGCCGTACACTATACCATGGGAGGGCTTTGGGTTGATTACAATTTGATGACTACCATACCCGGCCTGTATGCATTAGGAGAGGCTAACTTTTCAGACCATGGAGCAAACAGGCTGGGAGCTTCTGCCCTAATGCAGGGGCTTGCCGATGGTTATTTTATCATTCCTTATACTATAGGCGCTTACCTATCCAACGAAATTAAAACGAAACCAATACCCACAGACGCAACTGAATTCAATGAAGCAGAAAAACAAGTTAAAGAAAGAATTGAGAGGTTCTTTTCAATAAAAGGTACTCATCCGGTCGATCATTTCCACAAGAGGTTAGGAAAGATTATGTGGGATAAATGTGGCATGGCACGCAACGCAGAAGGTTTGCAATGGGCTATCCAAGAAATCAGAAAACTAAGAGAAGAATTCTGGAAAGATGTACGCGTGCCGGGCGACCCATATTGCCTGAATCCTGAACTAGAAAAAGCCGGAAGAGTAGCTGATTTTCTTGAACTTGGAGAACTTATGTGCATAGATGCACTACACCGAAATGAATCATGCGGCGGTCACTTCCGCGAAGAGTATCAGACCCCTGACGGTGAAGCATTAAGGGATGATGCAAACTTTTCATATGTAGCAGCGTGGGAAAACAAAGGCGACACTTGGGAACTTCATAAAGAGGAGCTTCGTTTTGAAAATATCAAAATCGCACAACGTTCATATAAATAAATTGTTTAAAACAAAAAGCGGTAATTATGAAAGTAACCTTAAAAGTTTGGAGACAGAAAAACAAGGAAGACAAAGGACGATTTGAAACTTATCATTTAGACGATGTTTCTCCTGACATGTCTTTTCTTGAAATGTTTGATGTACTTAACGAAAAGTTAATTCTGGAAGGTAAGGAACCCGTAGCATTTGACCACGACTGCCGCGAGGGAATCTGTGGCATGTGCAGCATGTATATCAATGGTAGGCCTCACGGCCCTTTGCAAGGCGTTACTACATGCCAGTTACACATGCGCTCGTTTAAAGATGGAGATACAATAGTCGTAGAGCCATGGCGCGCCAAACCTTTTCCGGTAATCAAAGACCTTGTTGTAGATAGAAGCGCTTTTGATCGAATCATTGCTGCCGGAGGATTTATTTCTGTTAATACAGGAAATGCTCAGGACGCTAATTCAATTCCGGTGCGAAAAGAAGATGCCGATATGGCATTTGCAGCAGCAACCTGCATCGGATGTGGCGCATGTGTTGCAGCTTGCAAAAATGCCTCTGCCATGCTTTTCGTTGCCGCAAAAGTATCTCAGTTTGCTCTTTTGCCTCAAGGACAACCTGAAAGATATACACGCGTACTTAATATGGTAGCTCAAATGGATGCCGAAGGATTCGGAAATTGTACCAACACTGGAGCATGCGAAGCAGAATGTCCTAAAGGAATTTCTATAACCAACATTGCTCGTCTGAATCGCGATTATCTGAAAGCTGCATTAATTTAAAATTCATCACTCAGTTTTCTAAAGTGACTTTTGAACTTCAGAAGTTGAACTAAATTGCTTACTTTTATCTTACCAGATAAGTAAGCCCACTGAGGGTTTAACTCACCCCTCTCGAGCGCTTCATAATCCGCTGCCTTAGCTTTTATTTCACAATCAGGATTTCCCCTCAGGCCTTCATAAACTTTGATTTTCTTATTTTTTAACTCAACAGTATATTCTCCCCCTCCTTCTCCTGTAAGAATAAAGTGAAATACCCCTGCCTCACTTTCGTCTATGTCGTCTGTGATGATGCGCCTTTCCAGGCTTTTAATCATATCTACAGCTTTCATCTTAAATTTTTATGTGCGATATTAAAGCTTCTGCACTAATTCTTGATTGTTCGCCTGTTGTCATGTTTTTCAAGGTAATCTGTCCGGCCTGCAGTTCTTCGCGGCCCACAATCACCACAAATGGTATTTTTCGTTTATTCGCATAATCTAATTGTTTCGCAATTTTAATTGGCGAAGGATATACATCGGCACAGAACCCGTTATCGCGAACCGTTTGAGCTAATATTATTACAGTTGGAATACAATCAGTTTCTAAAGGACAGAAAAGAACAACCGGCACGGAAACAAGATCCTGAGGGAAAAGCCCTTTTTCAGACAACAAATCATAAATGCGCTCCACACCGAAACTGATTCCGACTCCGGGCATATTTCGCCCTCCGAAGATCTCAGTTAAATTATCGTAACGTCCCCCACTGCCAAGACTACCGGACATAACACCGGAAAGATCTCTAACTTCTGCAATAAAACCGGTGTAATAGTCCAGGCCACGGGCTAGAGACACATCTATTTTAACAAGCGCTTCGGCCTTAGTATTTTTAAGTGTGCTGACAATAAATTTCAAATCGTTTATTCCCTCTTTAGCTATGTTATTATCCTTGAAATAAATATCTAATTGCGATAATATGTCTTCACTTTCACCTTGTATGTTCAGGAATTCGTCAATTTGGTGCAGTTGCTCTTCATTAAATCCATCTTGAAGAAGTTGATTGAAAACATTCTGTTTATCTGTTTTATCAAGCTTGTCCAGATTGACTGCAAGCCTGGAAAATATAGCACTTGCACCAAGCTTTTCTGCCAACGCAAATAATATTTTACGATGTGAGATATGTATTTTAATATCTGTAAGTTTTAGTTTATGGAATACTTCAGAAAAAATCAACAAAAGTTCTACTTCACTTAGTAAACTGCTACTGCCTACCACATCTGCATCGCACTGATAAAACTCCTGATACCTTCCTCGCTGAGGCCTGTCTGCGCGCCACACCGGCCCAATATGAAAACGTTTAAAAGGGAAAAAAAGCTTATCCTGATGTTGAACAACATAACGCGCCAGGGGCACTGTAAGGTCATAGCGAAGCCCTTTATCGGAAACATAATGAAGAACCAAAGCAGTATTTTTTTGATGCAGTAAGTGATCTGGGATATCTGAAAGAAAATCCCCGCTGTTCAAAATTTTAAAAATGAGCCTGTCTCCCTCTTCACCGTATTTACCGGTGAGTGTTTCCAACCGCTCAATGGCCGGTGTTTCTATTTGTACAAAACCATATCTAAGAAACACCTCTTTTATCACTGCAAACAGATAATTTCTCTTTAATACCTCATCGGGAAGAAAATCACGGGTTCCTTTGCTTAATGTTGGTTTAATTTTTTTAAATGCCATCAAACAATTTTTAGAGTACTTTAATTGATAATAGGTGAGATTTATTTTTTAAAAAGCATTGTTTCGAGTTTTTCTAAGAAAAGAAGAGTAGCCGGACAACGATGCAAATTATCCAGATAAACCTGTTTTTGATCTAAAAAATCTTTTCTTAAAATATGAGGAAATTTTTTGCAATCAGCAGGCCTTACTTCATAAATTTGGCATTTATTACTTCGTCCGTCAAAGTGTTGACAAGGAGTACGTTTGTTAATTAAATCACCATTATCTTCATCAACCGTTATGTACTTTTTATAGTATGAGTCATAGTCCATACCAATGTATGCTGCTACTCTTTTTATTTCATGTTTTTTCCACGTTGGAGTCATTGTTTTGCAACAGTTACCGCAATTTAAACAACTGATTTCTTTCCAAACTGCAGCATTGGCTGATTTTAGATTTTTATAAAGGTTATCATTTTTTCTACGGCCCAATTTTTTTAAAAAGACTGCCACACTTTTTCTCTTTTGAAAAGCTCGGTTGCGGTAATATTTAATATTAATGTTTTTTTTCATATAGCCATGAAAAAGCTGAAGTAAACCTTTAAAAAAACATTTGAGTCTTAATTATCGTATATATATTAAACTAATTGATATGAGAAACATCGTAGTAATAATGTGGATGTTTTTGGCCTTTGCCTTAATAAGCATAAATGAAAAAGTTTTTGCGCGTGAAGCTAAGCATAATGTATTAGATGTTTCAAATTCCTTTGAGGCGAAAGTTCTGATTAAGGTCTTAAATAAAGAAATCGGCCTCACACCAGAGCAAAAAGTAAGACTAGAGAAACTTTTTGAGGCTTATATACGCAGGGTTGAGTTAGCATATACCATCTATGCAGAAAATGATGAAAAGCTTAAAAAGCGCTTATCGCTATTAGAAAAGTATCGTAACGAAACTTTTAAAAGAGAACTCGGTGAAGAAAAATATGAATTGTATGAAATGATGGCACCTTCATTGCCCAAAAAAATTGCTGAAATGAAAAAACTTATTAGTCAAAGATGATATCGCTAGCTTATAAATTTTAAATTTACATGGAATTGTATGCAGACGCATAAAGACAAACACAGAATATTGTTGGTAGAGGACAACCCGGGAGACATTCGGCTTACTCAGGAAGCTTTTAAAGAGAGCGCATTAAATGTTCATCTGGATGTTGTGACTGATGGAGAAATGGCGCTTGACTTTCTCTTTAAAAGAGGAAAATTTATCAATGCCAACAGGCCGGATATTATTCTACTTGACCTCAACCTACCAAAGAAAAATGGAATAGATGTGTTGGTTGAAGTAAAAAATGCAGAAAACCTGAAGAAAATACCTATAATTGTACTTACCACATCTGATGCTGAGCATGATATTGCCAAAGCGTACAGCCTGCACGCAAATTGTTATATTTTAAAACCTGTGGATTTCGATGAATTTGCAAAAGTTATACGGCTAATTGAAGAATTTTGGTTCAAGACTGTTCAATTAAACTATGATTAAAAATGACCGAAAAAACCCTTAAAGTACTACTAATAGAGGACAATCCCGGAGATGCTTTTCTTATAAAATTTTACTTAGGCGAATCGGTTAATCCACAATTTGAAACTCATCACGCAGAAACCATAAAACAAGCATTCGAACTATTAAATCAGAACCACTACGACATCATATTACAGGACTTAAACCTACCGGATAGTCTGGGCATTGCTTCTGTAAAAAATCTTTTGGAGAAATATCCGGGCAATCTGGTGCTGGTGCTTACTGGATTGAGTGATGAGGAGCTGGGCCTCGAAACTGTTAGATATGGTGCACAAGATTTTTTAGTGAAAGGTAAGTTCGATGGTAAAGTACTGATTTCGACCGTTTTATTTGCTTATGAACGATTTAAACTAAACACTCAGCTCTCTAAATATCAGGAGGAAATAGACATCCGCAGAAACAGATTTGATAACTTACAGAAATTTTTAAATATAGGCGTAACTGAAATTCATAAAAATGAAGACAAAGTCTTTATATCCAGCTTTGCCAAAAAATTATTACATCTAGAGAATGTTGAAGGCAACTTCTTTCCTAAAGAGACTTTTACGGGATTTTTCACCCAATTTCCTAATCTAAAAGAAACACTCCCCAAAAAAGCCACAATAGAATCTGCCGGCGGAGTCCTAGCATTTGTAGAATTTCAAGAGTTTGACGACAAAATTCTCGGGGTTATACGGCTATCTTAGCAGTATATGTTTCTCCTTCCTTTTGCCACAGTTTCGCATAATGTATTACTGAAAAACATTAAGGAAAAGCTTCAGGATGATTCATTAAAAGATTGGGAACGCGATGTTTACACATTTGCTGAAGCATTCTTAAATCAAAAGAACAATTCTTTTTCAGTATTTACATCTGGGTCCACTGGAGCGCCTAAGCTTATTAAACTGACGAGAACTCAACTAGAAACCAGTGCACGGGCTACAATACGCTTTTTTGATCTAAAAGAAGGCGATACGGCTCTTCTCGCATTGCCGGCTAATAAAATTGCAGGCCGAATGATGATTGTAAGAAGCATACTTGCAAAAATGAATTTGTATTGTGTGCCTCTATCATCAAACCCTGTCAACAGTATCACCAAAGAGCAGTTTTTCGACTTTACAGCTTTTACCCCTATGCAACTGGCTCATGCCTTAAAAGACAACGCCACCCGTTCAAAAACTGAGAATTTTAAAACAATTCTTCTGGGAGGAGCAGAAGTTCAGCCTGAACTAATGAAACAAATTCTAAAACTTAAAAACAACATATATCAATCTTATGGAATGACAGAAACTGCAAGCCATATTGCCTTGAGAAAATTAAATGGCAGCGACAGAAGCCAAACCTATCAGACACTGGAAGCAATAACAGTTTCAACTGATGAAAGAAACTGCCTTGTAATACATGCGCCTTATCTAAGCAATAATCCAATTATTACCAACGACCTGTGCAAAGTTTACTCCCCAAAAGAGTTTGAATGGATTGGCAGATGGGATAATATCATTAACAGCGGTGGGATAAAAATTTCTCCGGAGATAATCGAACACAAATTAGCTCCTTTATTTGAGGAGCGTTTTTTTGTTACTGGTGTTCCAGACGAATTATTTGGTGAAAAGGTAGTGATGGCGCTAGAATCCAAGAAAGTTGATCCTGAAAAACTAAAAAAAATCAAACTTGCTGCATGCGCATTGCTCGAAAAATATGAAGTTCCTAAACAAATCATTTTAGTGAGCCGGTTTAAAGAAACTGAAACGGGCAAAATTCTACGGAAAGACTCCCTCAATCAAGCCATTCAAGTAATTAATTGGTGATTCAGTTAAATCAGTACGGTTTGTATTACTGCATAATTATCTGAGAAGTGTAAATGTACCTGACCTGTTTTTTAACTCGGTTTTGCCGGTTGAGGTGTTTAACTTTTCGTAAACTATAAAGTATTTGTAGCTACCAACAGGCTGTTGAATACTCTCAAATGTGCCATCCCAGCCCATCGTAGCTTCCTGATGAACAATTTGTCCCCAGCGATTGTAAATTTTAAATTCTCTCAATTTAACTTCTTTGTTGTTAAACACAGGATAAAATTTATCGTTAACATTATCAGCGTTAGGGGTAAATACATTCGGTATTGCAACTTCATTAGATACTATAACAGACACTGATGCGGTTTTGTAACATGACGGATTTTCTTTGTCATAAACTTTTACAAAATAATTATTTGTAAAGGGAGTGCTCGATACAGGAGATAGCTCAGAGCAATTGCCGCAAGTAAAGTTTAAATAATCCGGTGTTTTTTCGGAAGACCACTCAATTACAGTACTGTCCAAATTGCCGATGTTTAAAGTAAGTTGAGTCTGATGACCCAAATCTACGTAAAATGTGTCGCGGGGAAATTCTGCAATGATAGGCAAGGCAGCATTAACAGTAACCTGGTTGTTTACAACACACCCGTTT
>JAVQWQ010000060.1:0-12748 GCA_033578915.1 Chitinophagales bacterium
CCATCCTGTAACATGCATTACCGCAGTTCGCAAGTTTGTGTAACGGCTATATTTTAAATTCGGCCTGGGAACCTCAACTCCATTTCCTAGCTTCATAACAGATTCACCAGTTGAATCTACGGGAGCTACACTGGCGTCCATATCAGCTCTTCCTACACTTCCGGGATAAAATCCGGCAACGTCAAGTTCGCCTGAGGGATATTTTGGATACCGCATTGCGGTAAAGTGATCAATAGCTATGTTAGCTGCATCAAACTTATTTTGCTTGTAGGTGCGCTCTTTTCCGTTGATTGTAATTTTTTTGGGCAAATCATAATCAGCTGATGAGTGGATATTATTTTGACGGTCGAAATCTGTTGGTATGGCATCATCGTCAGTTCCAGAAAAAATCTGGCCTTTTAGCCAACCGGTAACCAGCCTGTCTCTAAATACACCGTTATTATATCCTGTAGATACGTAGTGTTCTGCAGTGGCTACAATTGGCATCAAACATTTTAATTCAGGGATAGAATCGGTAATACGGTGAGCCAAAGCAAGCTGAAGTTGAGTATTCCCAAGAGCTGAAGCCCCAATCATTCCAATACTGCCGTTACAAATTCGTGTATTTGTATGTGGTAGGCCTTCATAAAATTTACCCAACTCAGGAAAGCCAAGCGAAACAAAATAAGCCGAATCCATGCGTGCAATAATTTTCACGCTTTCGTAACCATCTTCATGTTTGTTACTATTTTTAGGATCAGTTAAATCGGTATGATCTAGGATGTGAGCCCAATTTGGGTGATAAGCATTTTTATTCCAGCTATCTGAGTACATCGGAAAGTAAACACCCTCGCTCTGATAGCGGCCGCGCATGTCCTGAAGACAGTAGTTGTAACCTAAGATTGAAAATATTGCCCCAAGTTCATAAGTCTCATCAGCTTCACCTTTATTGTATGGAGTACGTGTGAATACCGTTGGCAATTGATAGGGATTGGGGTTGGGTTGTCCGTTTATAGAATCATAAAATATTATTTGCTCTCCTTTTTCTATAAAGGTTAAAACTCCTTTTGCACGGATTTTACCAATAATCGGGAGCGTAACATCTAAATCCAGTTCTTGCACCAAAGAATCACGAAGTCGAGGAAGATATAAATCAGTGTAAAGCCGAACTCCATCGGGCAATTGCATGGGAAGCGTGTACTTTGTCGTGAATTCTTCAAAAGCGTCAAGCTTACCGTTGTTTGCCCATGGCTTAGTTTGCGAAAAAACAATTTTTAAGTTTAAAAAAAGAAGAGCAATCAGTACAAGTCGTCTCATATTTTTCGATTGTCCGTTTTAATTTAATCTAACTACAATATTAAAGATTTTGTTTTCAAAAAAAGCAGATATCAAAATGTTAAGTTGTTAAAATCAATCTTTTACAACACAAAAATTAATGTGAAGATTTAAAATCAAATCTATGAATAGAACTTCATTCTTTTTGTGATTGCTTGAACTTTAACTTTTGCTTCAGTTCCATAAGCTTTTGCTTAGTATGCATGGCAAATTCTCCATTCATTATCCAACTGTAATACCCCGGATCTATTTTTAGAACTTCTTCGACAGTTCGTCCTTTATATTTGCCAAAATTAAAAATAGCTACACCGTTATCATCTATAAACCTTCTTCCACTGTCGATAAACCTTTCTTCATTACTAATATAGTGCAACTGAGCAACATCGTTGGGCAGATCGCTGTAGCGTTTTAATTGACCTAGTAATACTTCATATGTGGCGCGGGTATCAGCCTCTGCATTATGAGCATTATCAAGTGTTTTACCGCAATAAAATTTATAAGCATTTTCTAAATTTCTTTTTTCATAAAGCAAATAAATTTTATGGATATCAATAAGAAAACGATTGTCTATACAAAATGATAAACCAGCTCTTATGAACTCTTCGAGAAGCAGAGGCAAATCGAACTTGTTGCTATTAAAACCTGCAAGGTCAGCATCATCGAGCAAATCGTAAATTTCATGAGCCTTTTCAGAAAATGGCGGGCAGGTAACAACATCCTCGTCATAAATGCCATGAATCAGGCTTGCCTCTGGAGGTATGGGTATTCCAGGATTGAAGCGATAAGAGTATATCTCCTGCTTTTGGCTTGGGAAAACTTTCAATAAACAAAGGTCAATAATTCTATCTTTTACAATATCTGTTCCTGTGCTTTCAATATCAAAAAAAACCAACGGTCGTTTTAGGTTCAACTTTATTTCAGAAAAGAGATCTTGTTGCTCCATACAATTAAGAATATATCAAATATAACAAGTTGAATATTAGATATAGGGTGATTTTCAACAAGCACTTTTTGTTATTACAGAAAATAAAACAGTTTGTACAATACACGAAAAAATTATCAGTGCAATTTCAAACATAAATTTTAGAAATAAAGAAAATTAAATATCACATTGCACCTGGATTTAATTTTTAAAAACGAATAATATTTGAATTGTTTTTGATTACAAAAAATGAATAACGGAATTCCTGAAACAAATCTTCCGAGAATTGTTGTAGTTGGCTGTGGTTTTGGTGGATTAGAGCTAATAAAATCACTTAGAAATGAGGCCGTTCAAATTGTTTTATTAGATAAAAACAATTACCATACTTTTCAGCCCTTGCTATATCAGGTCGCCACAGCAGGACTTGAAGCAGATTCAATTGCATATCCTATTAGAAAGATATTTAAAAATCAAAGAAATCTTTTCTTTCGCTGGTGCGAAGCCACCGAAATCAACCCCGATAAAAATCAAATAATCACCACTGTAGGAGTTTTCAAATATGATTACCTGATTCTGGCAACAGGTTCTGAGACTAACTTCTTTGGCTTAAAAGATGTCGAAAAAAAGGCCATGCCCATGAAAACGATTACTGAAGCGCTTAATTTGAGAAGTTTGATATTACAAAACTTTGAAAAAGCTCTTATAGTAGATGAATTAGAAGAACAACAGGCATTGATGAATTTTGTAATTGTAGGAGGAGGCCCCACCGGAGTTGAGCTGGCAGGGGCGCTAAGTGAATTGAAGAATCACGTCCTGCCGGCTGATTATCCCGAACTTGATTTTAGAAAAATGAGAGTCGTTTTGTTACAGAGTGGTAGAGAAAATCTCCAGGCATTAAGTCCGGTTAACCAAACAAAGAGCCCTGAAATATTTGTGTGATTTTGGAGTAGAAGTATGGTTGAATACTAAGGTAACCGGTTACGATGGGAAAAATGTATTTACAGCGAATGGCAAACAACTACTCAGTTACAATTTAATTTGGACTGCTGGCGTTAAGGGAAAAACATTAAGTGGGATTCCAGATTCGTCTATAAACAAAAACAGATTGTTGTGCAATGAATTTAATCAGGTATTGGGTTTCGATAATATATTTGCTATAGGCGATGTATCTTTGCAGCTACATGATCCTTCATACCCAAACGGCCATCCGCAAGTAGCGCCTGTAGCTATCCAACAAGCCAGGAAACTAGCTAAAAATATCCTGTTTAAAATTAATAATAAGCCCATGCAGCCTTTTTACTATAAAGATAAAGGAAATATGGCTACGGTAGGAAGAAATAAAGCGGTGGCAGAAATTGGTAAATTAAAACTGGGTGGTTTTTCGGGATGGCTTATTTGGATGCTTTTACATCTTATACTACTTATTGGATTTAGAAACAAGATTGTAGTTTTAATCAATTGGGTTTGGAACTATATAAATTATGACAGGCACATCCGTTTAATAATTCGTCCATACAGAAGAGAATTTTAAACATCATTTTATTTTTCTAAATCATAAGTACTCACAATATGGGCTTAATTAAACAGTAGCCTTTGAAGATTCAAAATACGAATTAAGTACAGAAACAGTTTGAATATTTCCACAAATAACGCAACGATATTTTTTATGATAAAACATTCCAAGTGTAAATCCTGAAACAATTTTTTCAACATTTCTACGCCTAATTCTTTTAAATTCTGTTGAGCGGCATTTTTTGCATATCATAGAATAAAAGTTTTCTACAATTATAATGCCGCTTTATTAATTTCTACTTTAAATGAATAAAAATTTATTTTAATAATTTCATGAAGTCATTTAGTTAACTGCAAGATTTTCAATAATTAATTACAAATCTAACATTTAAGGAATTACTCATTCTCTGGTAAAACCTTGTCAAGAGCATCATTTTTTTCAGTTTGTCTGAGATTCTTGTTGCGATTTTCACGCCTTTGTTTATTCATTTCTCTTAGACGCTCTATTTGTTCGGAAGTTAAAATGTCTCTGATCTGTTTTTTAAAGTTCTGCCTAAGAATTTGTATGTCTTGTTTCAGCTTCTGAACCTGCTTGTTAGATTGCAGTTGTTTGCGAAGAGAATCACGTTGAACCACGAATTGGTTTGCATACTGTCTGATTTTTTCTTTTTGTTCCGGCTTGAGCACTACTATGCCATCTAATCGTTCAATTATTTTATCAACCCTGATTCGCTGATTTTCCGTTGGAGAAGTTGTGTTCTGTTGTGAAAAAACATAGCAAAATGAACTTAAGAACATTAATACTATAATCACTTTTTTCATAATAAAGATTTTACCCTTAGAAGTTTTAAAAGGGATAAAGTTTAAAATTGATTAGTTATTTACTAACAAAGGTATAACAGTATTGTATTACGATTTTGAGTTAAATTGCCCAGATGATTAATATTAATCTTACGATAGCAGCTTCTTCATTGACAGCTATACTATGTGCTCAATCAGTAATAACAGCTAAAGATTCGTTTCCATTCAGAGATTATACTTTTACTTATGCTATTAGCTATGATTTAAACAATGTTACCGACAATAGCAGAACAGGGCTAAAGCTGTTTAGCGATGCTTACCACAGAGGCATCAAACCTAAAATAAAGAAAAAAGGGCTTCGAATTTTTGCTGATGTCATCTGGACTACCGCGGTAAAATGGTCCGTTATGTTATGGCCTCATGAGTTCGGGCATGTCGCCAGAACGCAACAGGCAGGCGGCAAATTTCGTTTCAAAAGATTTGCGTTTCCGGGCATAATCAGTTCTCTTGAATTACCACATCAAGCCGATTATGAAGATAAAATCCTTTCTCTTTCCGGAGGTTTCGAGGCCAATGCTTTTAGCGCCATGCAGATACAAAACGATTTTTATCAAAAAGAAGTAATGTACAACGATGAATATAGTATGGCTTTCGGGCATAGGATATTATACTCATTGTATAGCTATGCTTTTTCATTTCAGAATCCCACTTTAGCTAAAACATGGATTAATGAAGTAGGCGACCCGGTCAATTTCACAAAAATGACTTGGATGCGGGCCAACTATAATGTTTTTGAAACCGACAGTTCTGTAAATAAAAAATTAATAACTTACTATCACGTGTCAGGGGTTGGATCGCTGTTGTGGAATATGATAGATTTTAATTTTTATCTTCAAAGCGCTGCATTTTTCTCTAATCAAACAAAACTCAGAAGAGCTTTTTGGGTGGGCGAAAAAAATTTAAAATGGTTCTATGGAACTTTTTTCAATACCTCTCCCTTGGGTGCTGAATTTTATTTATACAATTATTTTAAATATAAATCTTTCATCTCTACGGTTTATTTTAAATATGGATACCCGATGCGCAACATTTGCTTAGGTGTCCTATCGCCCCGTATTAATTTGAATAAAGAATTTAGTATTGATATTAATGCCGAGATTTGGGAACAACAAATTTATGGTTTAGGGTTCATGACTTGCAGTAGGCTTTCTTTTATGCCTACAGAGCGATTGCAATTATCCACTTTCTTCGGATATAAAACTCAAGGGTATTCTATTGGCAAAATCATGGAAAGAGGAATTATTGCTCATTTTTGCGCTTCTTACCGGTGGAAAAATTAATTTTCCTTTTTGGCATAGAATAAGCATATACTTAATAAGTTTTTTACATAAAACTTTAATTTTATCATGTATTTACTAGATAAATCGGGCATTATGCGACACACAATCCATTTCTTTTGCTTATTTTTTTTTGTTTTGGAGATATTTCTGTTTTCCTATATCGCAAATGCACAAAACAATATTGGCATAGGAACCAATAATCCTCATCCCCTGGCAATTCTGGAACTAAACGCGCAGGATAAAGGTTTCCTTGTGCCTCGTCTCACCACCGCTCAACGTTTATCATTAAGCGGAATTCCACAAGCCCTATTAGTGTATGACACTGATGTAAATTGCTTTTTCTTTTGGGACAATAATGCATGGGTGAATTTATGCACACCGGCAGTACCGGGACCAACCGGGCCAACCGGGGCGCAAGGGGCCACGGGCCCACAGGGAAGCACAGGCGTTACTGGCGCCACAGGCCCGCAAGGAATTACCGGTATTACTGGCGCTACGGGAGCGCAAGGGGACACAGGCCCTCAGGGCATTCAAGGTATTACAGGCGCTACCGGGCCACAGGGGATTACCGGCGTAACAGGCGTTACAGGCGCTCAGGGAGTAACTGGTGCAACAGGGCCAACCGGGCCAAGTATTTTTTGCGCTGCTGCTTCAGCAAACACTATTCCTGTATTCACCAATCCTAATGAAATATGCAATTCTATATTGTATCAAAACGGAAATAATATTGGACTGAACACAAACACAGCCTCTGTTTCTTTAGAAATTAATGCAACAGACGGCATCAAAATACCATCTGGTACTACAGCCCAAAGACCTGGAGGGGTAATACCCGTAGGAACGCTGCGGTACAACACAACTTTAGGAACTACTGAAATATACACAGGCAGCTGCTGGCAAAATATAAACACCCCTCCTATTGGAGCCACATACATACAATGGTTTAATGCCGCCGATCCAAACACTATATATCCTTGTACTCAATGGATATCTACGGATATTCAAGACGGGCAGTTTATTCGGGCAAGAGGTGGTAATTCAAACGTGGCCGCCAATGCCAACTTAACCGGAATTACTCAGGCGCATGCCATACAACAACATGCCCATGATGCAACGCTAATAATCAACAATGCTGTAAATCTATCTACCAATGCTGCCGGCGACCATACCCATCAGTTTTCTTCACGTTTTCATGGACAAGACAATGAAGGTGGAGATAACTGTGCGGGTGGGCTCTTCCATGGTGATGATAACGCGTGGCCAAGCTGTGCCAATCCTAACATTCTAACTCATACCACTTCAACATCTGGTAGCCACACACATACATTGCCAGATCATACTCACACAGGAAGTGTATCTGTAACAAATATAACCGGAGCTAATTCGGACAATAACGAAACAAGGCCTGTAAACGTTGCTGTAATTTTCTGGAGAAGGATAAATTAAGTTTTTATGAAATAAACTCAAGTCCTCACATATTACTAAAGAAAAATATGAGGAATACTCTCCTTTTTGTCTTATTCATTTATCAAACAATCGTTTTCGCATTTAATGCCGACAGCTTAAAAAGTGTATTGTGCACAAAACCTTATGACCAAAACAAATTTAATCAGTGCGATAAGGTTTTTATTAATGGAATGAAAGTAAACCTAGAAAGTGCAAAAGTTGCTGCCAGTTGTATGGTGGAAATTGCAGAATACCTGGGTAATGATTCGTTGCTTCTTATAGCGCTTCAGTCTTTGAGTTTAGTATATAATTATCTTGGGAATATAGAAGATGCAATGTCTTATGTTACTCAAGCACTAAGCATTTGCGAACGCGTAAATCAACCTGTTAAATGCGCGGAATTATACTTTAATCTAGGGGTATTGTATCGCCTGCAGAACAAATTCAATGATGCTTTTGAAAACTATTATAAAGGGTTGACGATAATGTATAAGTATCCTGAAGAATCCAAAATATGGCGTTATCTCATGAATATTGGTATTCTGCACGATGATTTAGGCAATCACGATTCTGCTATTTATTACATCAAAGTTGCTCAAAAGTTTGCATTAGAAAACAACGATACGGTTCTGCTTCCAAAAATAAGTTCTAATCTGTTTATCACATTAATCTTAAGCAAAAGATATGAAGAAGCAATGAAACTATATAGAAGTGAAACCCATTTACTCAGGCAAAAATTACAGGAATACGACAAACCAATGGCTATTCAAATCATGTTGAATTATGCAAAAGGGCTGGTACATGAAAATAAATTAGAAGAGGCTATAAAAGAAACTAAACTTGCGCTCGAAATTTCCCAAAAACATAATTTAAAAACTCAAGAACTCATATCAGTAAATCAGCTCGCACAACTTTATGAAAAAAAGGGCGATTGCAACAACGCAATCCAATACATTAAAAAAACAATGGAGTTAAACGATTCAATACTCAACTTCGAAAAAACTAAGTCTATTGAAGAGTTAAATATTAAGTATAAAAGTCATGTTAAAGACCTAACAATTTCCCAACTGAATATTCAAAGAAAATCGGATAGAAGACTAAAAGTTGGCTTAGGATTTATTTCATTACTTGTTTTAACAAGCAGCTTTATCATATATAATCGCCAAAAAGCAAAATATAAATTAGAAAAAGAGTTACTTCTAAAAAATGAAGAGCTTTTAAAAGCTCAAAACGAATTGAACCAATCAAAACTTAATCTATATGAACAAGAATTGTCATTTCAGAAAGAACAGCTGGAAAGCTATACCAGGAGTGTTCTTGAAAAAAGCGCGTTAATTGAAGAACTAAAACAACAATTGAATGCTTTACCAAGTGAAAAGACAAATCCTATATCGGATGAAAAGATTCAAAAAATAAAAGAATTAGTTGAATCTCAAATACTTACAGAAGACCAATGGAACGAATTCCGAAAAAAATTCGATGCAGTTCACAACAACTTCTTTCTAAAACTAAAAAATTCATATCCAGAAATAACCAATGCAGAAATGCGGATGGCAGCACTTATCAAATTGAATATGAATAACAAACAAATCGCTTCCATGCTTGGAGTTTCAGATGAAACAGTTTATAAAACAAAATATAGGCTAAAAAAACGCATGGGAATAGAAAACGATACTCCCTTAGAAGACATTTTAAAAGGATACTAATGATGTTTTTCTTTTTTTATTAATCATTTTGCTTTATAAAGAATCCATTTAAAAGTAAAGATTTAACCTAAACCCAGGTGGACTCATACTGGACAAGAAACACTAAATAATTGAATAACAAACAAATATATCTTGTCCAAATATTTGTCCAGGATTTTGTAGCGCTTTTGTCCATTACACTCCGTACACATCAACCGTAGTTTCGGGTAACAAATTTTTTAACCAAAAATTACGGTTATGAAAAAGCTTATCACAATCGTTTTATGGACAGGAATTTTACTGGCCATAGCATTAACGTGTTTTTCAGGCACTTTAAGTCCCGGACACAAATTCAGGCTTGATAATGCCATGGATAAAACCGCTCAAATCTATAAATTAAAAGGAGCTACCTACGCAGTCAAACTACCATGTTATGATGTTCACAAAGGCGCGACAGGTATCTCTCACATTGCGATGCCCATGATGCCAGATATGGTGATGGGCATCAATAGTGTTACTAAAACATACACTGCAACCGCAATACTTAAGCTTTACGAACAGGGTTTATTATCATTGGAAGATAGTATAGGCAAATGGGTTGACCCTCATCCGTTTATTGATCCGGGCATTACAATTCGCCAATTACTCAATCACACCAGCGGCCTCTACAGCTTTAACGAACATCCGGATTATATGGATAGCATTTTGAAAAATACAAGCAGGGTATGGAGTGCGGCTGAAATGCTTCAATTTGTAAAACATCCACATTTCTCGAAAGGTAAAAGCTGGAAGTATTCAAATACTAATTATCTCCTTTTAGGAATGATAATTGAAGAAATAACAGGCCAGCCTTTAAATGTTGCTTATAAAACAATTTTATTCCAACCTCTTGGGCTTTCAGAAACCTTTTTATTTGGATATGATAATATAACTGGCACGCAGCCACATCAGTGGAGTCTTCAATCTCCGGGAAGCCCTATGGTAGATGTTACCGCAATGGGTTACAACAATACGGCTTTTTTAACATCTGCAGGTGGAACAGGCGGATTAATGGCTACTGCATCAGATGTTGCCTTGTTTGTGTATCATCTAATGAAAGGCGACATCATCTCAAAGAGTAGTTTAGATGAAATGCTTGAATTCTTGCCTACCGGACAAGATTATTATGATTATGGATTAGGTATTTCGCGTTATCAAAATACTACTAAGGCATCTAAGCATGTTCAAAACGGAAATTTTATTCATTCAAACTTAAATTACCCTTTGAGGATAATAAACGGAAGGCCTCTAAACGGACTTGCCTTTAATGGCAATGAAATTTATTCTCACGGAGGCAAAGGTATAGGTTATATCAATTGTTATGCAGTTGACCCAGTAACAGGAGTAACAATCGTAATTAATACTAATCAGGACTCTATAAACAACTATGAACTGATTTACGATTTTCTTGATGCCCTATACATTGAAGCAATGAGTATATATTATGAATTGCAGGCTACTCAGGTTACTATTGACACAATAAAACCAATATCTAATCAAAACTTTCACTCTCTCACAGGTTCAGGAGGTCTTTTCGAGGCTCTAAACAATGGTACTCTAAGTGGTATTATTCATGCCAAAGTGCATCACCCCACAATAGAGAGCGGGCAACATCCACTCCTTGAAATATCCGAAAACAGTTGCGGAGCAAAAGGTTCACTCATAATAACCCCGGCAGATAGCTTTCATGTGAAAACATTTTCTGGAAACTATAATGGTTGGCTGATTCGTCTGGCAGGAGCTGATCGTGTAATTATAGATGGACGATTCAACAACAGCACAAGACGACTTTTCAGATTTATAAATCAATCTAATCAAGGGGGAGTATTTCTTTTGGACAATCAGGCAAACTACAACGAAATTTCTTTTAGTGTAATTATTTCATCTGCAACTCAACCGCAGGGAGCCACTACCAGAATAGTGAATAAATCATCCAGGAATATTTTTCTGAGAAATCAATTTGAGGCATTGAGCGCTAACATTGCCCCTAGCACGCATATTGTATATTCTCAGAACAAATGTTCAAACAATACCTTTGTGCTCAACAACATAATATCATTTGCGGATTTTGCAATTTTATTGGACAGCTTGAGTGGTATTGGCTGGAAAATAGACAGTAACTTAATTTATTCAATACACAGAATACCTCGTTCACAAACCATAATTGGTATGCTTGGCGGAGACCGCCACATTGTATCCGGAAACTACATGGGCGGTTTGATAACCAATTCCGGAAATATTCCTTTAATTAACAACAGTTCAAATGGGCACTTCAGAGCCGTGCACAGTAACCTTAAAGGCAAACAAGTCTTTGTTTTAAATAACACCATAACAAATATCAGATTTTCTATTCCCGATAGTGCCAGATTCACTGGAATACATATTCAGGATGGCTCTGCTGAAATATCGGGTAATATTATCGGCGGATTAAATAACAACTCTCAAGTTGTTATTACCGGTGGAACGGGAAACAAGGGAGCTTTGCAATGTGGAATCTTAGCTGAAGGCGAAGGTCATAGCAAAGTAATAAATAACAGTGTTCAATTGATTACTTCCAATAGCCCGGGTGTTGGATCTCAGCTTTTTGGAATTTTTCTCAGAAGAAACTCTGGAAAAAACATTGTTGACAAAAATGTGGTGAGAGACCTTATTTCAAATTCACGTAGAAGTTTTGTCCTTCCGGGCTCACAACAAAGTAAAGAGGTATCTTTAGCAGGAATAATAATAGATTGTAATAATGGAAATTCTGACGTTACGCGTAACATAGTTTGCAACCTTACCTCAAACGCTAATCTCGTCTCTTTGCCCACTGCCGTTATTGGTATTGGTATCGATAATATGGGAACTGGAGGAGATTGTGCATACAACAAAATTTACAATCTTTTCAATCAAGGAGTTAGCGCAAATGTGCTGTGCGGAATTGCAGGAATAAGAATAGCCGAAAACGACCCCATAGCACTTTACAATAACTCAGTAAGCGTTATCAATACTGGCTATCCTTCTCAAATACACGGTATGTTATTTACAAAAGGTAATCACGCCCTGATTCATAATACAATTTTTATCGGAGGAATTTTATCAGAAAATTTTATACCTTTTACATCAAGCCTGAGTATTGTAGGAAATTCAACCAAGGCAAAAGCATTAAACAATATCTTTTATAATGAAAGCACGTCAAATCCTTTGGGATTAGCGCGCAGAACTTGTGTATTTATTGAAAATGCAACCAACATTTATGAATCAAATTTCAATAATTATTATTGCAGCTATCTTCCTACTACTATCTCATCCATCAATGCAGGATTGACGCTAGGAGAATGGATTGTGGCCAGTGGTAATGATGCTAATTCTACAAATCGCTTGGTTTTATTTCATAACACCACAGACCTGCTTAAACCAGTAGAAAGCACAAATTGCTGGATTAGCAATACAGGGACGCCAAGCACTGTGAGAGATGACATCGTTCATTATCTGAGGCATGCGATAACTCCTGATGTAGGATGTTATGAATGGAATTATAATCCTATTGTAGATGTTACTTCGAATAGCCCTGTGTGTCTTGTTACACCCAATAATCCAAATGGAACTCCGATTGTACTAACAGCCAATACTTCCTTTCCTGCGGTTGCATACCAATGGAGCGGCCCGAATAATTTTGTTGCAAACGGCAACCCTGTTGTAAGAAACCA
>JAVQWQ010000061.1:0-12630 GCA_033578915.1 Chitinophagales bacterium
AGCCAAATTGACCTGTAACTTCATAGTAGTGGATACCCTAAAAGTTTATCCCGGAACCCCGCTGTACGACAGGTATAAAGATAGAGTTACTTTTAGCCTGTATCCTTATGTAAACAAATTCACTGATGAAAAATTAAATGAAAAAGCTGAAAAACACCGACAATTGTTGTATCGAGAGTTTTATTTACGCCTGTCGGTTATAAATAATCTACCTAAAAGAACTTTATTAACCGCTCTTACAAAAGATAGTATTCTGCTGAAATATGTATGGAAAAGAGCCGGAAGCAAACTTTTTAGCAGCGAATAAAAGGATACAAAATATTCCTGTTATATCTTGATTTACGGTTCTAATTTTTTCATAGAGTGTAATAGTAATTTCAAATCTTGTTCATAAGCGTACAAGTTTATTAGATTACCATTGAAATATTTTCTTCATATATCATTGCCTGCTAATTCTTTTACTGAAAGTCCCTTATTAATTCCTCTATTTTATCATCATACGATTTTACGATATTATTCCAATCAAAGCGGTCAACCCACTGCTGAGTATTCATCGTACGGACGTATTTTACATCCATGATTCGCTTTTGAAGCTTAACAGCAAATTCATTATCATCATAGAAGAAGGTGTGTTGATATTGTGCCGGCAAAATTTCGGGATATGCCAATCTTTTTGGGAGTAAGGGTACAGTGTTGCAGTAGGCCGCTTCAATAACGCTCGACAGACAATTATCATCAAAAGCTGTTACCGGGAGGAGGTCTGCTTTCCATAACCATGATGCGTACTCTTTTTCATCTTGCACATAACCCCACTGCACAATGTATTCTGAAAGGACTTCTTTAGCATGGTCAAATACAGATGGATAATCTTTAGTAGCCTCTCCAAGAACAGCTAATTTGAATTCGATACCATGCTCGGCAAGGGTGATCAAAGTCTTAAAAAAAAGGTCTGGATTCTTCGCTTGCTCCCAGCGTTGATTCCACAACACAAGGCATCTGTGGTATTTTACGTTTTCCTGTATTTCACTGCCAAACCGGCTTTTCAGTGATAAGCCTGGAGGTAATACATTCGCTTTAAAATCAAATAAATTGAGCGCTTTTTCTCTAATATCTAAATTGCTTAATATGGATGAAAGAAATTCTCGAAATTTTATTTTTTGATACTGTGAATTAAACCAGATTGAAACAACATTGTGAGCGAGTACAATTTTATCAAACAATGTAGCGTATTGATGGTGAGATTCTAAATGATATTTGAAAAAGGAATTTTCATATAAACATAATATCATAGGTGCTTTCGACAGGTGAGTATCTGATTTAGCAAAAAGTGAGCTAATAGCTGCCTTACCGCATACCACTATTGCATCAAAATCTCCCAGGTCAAAGTTTTCATGAATGTTAATGAATGTAGAATCAGAAAGGTCACCTTGGCTGTCAGAAGAAGCTGTATCAGGAGTAAATAGTACAATGTTATGTCTGCTGTGAGCTTTCCATTCTTGTGCCCATTGGCATGGAGTATCTCTGCCAGATGTGTCAATCAGGAATATTTTCATTTGTGCTTATACTAATTTCAAGAATATGATTTGCGTTTTTGTTCAACTTAAAGCGCTCGTCAGCGCGATACCCAACGACCCAAACAATTCTTTTATCGCTTTCAAGCACCCATACTTTTTCTTTCTCATGAAGAGGGAGTTTAATGTCTGTAAAAAATTTTTTTAGTTTCTTTTTTTTACCCCCCATACCAAAGGGATAAAAATAATCCCCCTCTTTCCATCTTCGTAAAATCAGTGGATAGCGTAGCTTTTCTCCATTTACCAATATTTTGTGCGGTGGAGTTTTCAACTGTGTAGGCAACTCATTTAATTTTTTAAAATGAAGCGTAAATGATTCCACTGTTAAATATTGGGTGTCCTCAAAAATATAATGAAGTGATGAGGAGGTTGCCTTACCTTTGGTTAATACCAAAAATCGCCTGTCTCTGATAATTCGGGCACTATCGGTGCAATATACAGCCCCGGGGGGATAATCTATATGTTCTAAAATATCATCCGTTTGTTCATGATTAAATCCATATGGCCTGAGTATTGAAAAAAGAATACTTTTTTTCTCAGGAAGTTTTTTGAGTTTTTGAATGCTGATGTATTTATCTCCGTGTCTTTCGAATACTAATGTTTTTGATATTTTGCGGATATGTGCTTCAAAGATATTTTCCAGCTCAGCGAATATTTGTATGTTATGAGCAAAGTTTTCCTCGAATGCAGAGTTGATTTGTTTAAATAATGGGATGATGTGTATTCGTATAAAATTTCGCGCATAGTGGTCGGAAGCATTTGATGCATCTTCCCGCCATTGAATATTGTGTGCTTTTGCAAATTCCTCAATGTCGCAACGCCTGGCAAAAAGAAGTGGCCTGATGATTCGCTCGTTTTTAGGGAGCATGCCGCGCAGGCCTTTGATGCCTGTCCCTCTGCTCAGGTTAAATAAAATGGTTTCTATGTTATCGCTCAAATGATGAGCAGTAGCAACAAAATCAAACTTTTTTTCATCACAGAGTGCATTAAACCATTCATATCTCAGCATTCTTGCAGCTTCCTGTATGGAAAGTTTATTTGATGTAGCATATTCGAGTGTATCAAATTTTTTTTCATAATACTCCAGAAACTTGCTGTGAGCATATTGTTTAACGAATTGAGCGTCTTCATCGCTTGCATCACCGCGCAGGCTAAAGTTACAGTGAGCGATAGCATATCTAAAGTTGCACAACTCCAGCAGCCTGCACAACACCATAGAATCTATTCCGCCACTAACAGCAACTAAAATTCTTTTTTTGGCAGAAATAAGTTTATGCTGGTCGTTGTACCGGATAAACTGTTGCAACAGAGCGTCCATGAATCAGTTGCTGAACACATAAGTGAGAATATTGGCTCCCATGCGCAGCGCTTTCAGGCGCACTTCCTCCGGATCTTTGTGCACATCAGGGTCTTCCCATCCATCACCAAGATCGCATTCATAGGTATAAAGCAAAACCAACCTGCCTTCATAAAAAAGGCCGAATGCCTGCGGAGGTTTATTATCGTGCTCATGAATCTTAGGCAACCCGTTGGGAAACTTAAATTTTTGATGAAAAATAGGATGTGAAAAAGGAAGCTCTGTTAGCTTACTTCCTGGTAGTAATTTTTCAAGTTGCGGACGGACAAACTTGTCCATACCATAGTTGTCATCGACATGTAAAAAACCTCCACCCATTAGGTATTTCCGAAGATTTTCTGTTTCGGATGCATTGAAAACCACATTTCCATGGCCTGTCATATGTACAAATGGATAATTAAAGAGTTCCGGACTGCCTACCTCAACAGTAGCAGGCTCCGGATGAATATCCATCCCTAAATTTTTATTGCAAAACTGTATCAGATTAGGCAATGAAGTAGGGTTTGCATACCAGTCGCCCCCACCATTGTATTTTAGCAAAGCAATACGCAGAGGCTTATCACCTGTTGCCCACATCAAAGAAGGAAATAATGTAAGCCATAGCAAAAATCTCATGCGTTTTTCCATTTAATATTACAACCGGTGCTGGGGCGCTGTATGGGCGAAATCGGCCTGCCCTCTATCAATGCATCCATCGCTGCTACGAGATCTTTGCCGGTAACCGGAACGTTGTTTCCGGGACGCGAATCGTCAAATTGGCCTCTATAAACCAGCATGTCTTGAGCATCGAAAAGATAAAAATCAGGTGTGCACGCTGCATCATACGCACGGGCTACTTCCTGAGTTTCATCATACAAATAAGGAAAACAATAGTTTTCCGCCATTGCAACTTCCTTCATTTTTTCAGGAGCATCTTCCGGGTAGCGCTCTACATCGTTTGAGCTGATGGCAGCAATACCTATTCCCTTGTGAATATATTGGCTTGCAACAGCCGAAAACTGTTTATTGATATGCTTTACATAAGGGCAGTGGTTACAAATAAATACGATTAGAGTACCATACTTACCTTTGATGTCATTATAAGAAATTATTTTTCCAGAAGCTGCATCGGGCAGCTTAAAGTAAGGTGCTTTGGTACCTAAGGGTAGCATGTTAGATGGTGTCAGCGCCATTTTATCGTAATATTAATTCGTGAAAATATAATTTTGAACACTATATTTGCATCAGATTAATAAATTTAACCGGAAACTGCACTCGTAGCTTAACTGGATAGAGCATCTGACTACGGATCAGAAGGTTAGGGGTTCGACTCCCTTCGAGTGCACAAAACGACCAGCGTTTTTACTAATATTTATTACGCTGGTTTTTTTGATTTAATTAGCTTTATTTCTTTGTCCTTTCAACCCGATTTAGTTTACCTCAACAATTTATGCTTGCCGTATCACAACTTGCCACGGTATGCAAAGGAAAGTTTGTACAGCGTGGCCCCGAAGATTTTGTTATCAGGCATCTATGTACCGATAGTCGGAAATTACTATCTGCAGCCGATACACTTTTCTTTGCCATTCCAGGCGCAAAACTCGATGGGCATCAATATATAGATGAATTATACGCCAAAGGGGTACGTGCCTTTGTAGTCAGCAAAAAAATTCCAATAGAAAAATACCCTGAAGCATTTATTCTGCAAGTAAAGGATTCCGTTGAAGCCTTGCAGAAACTTGCGGGGCATCACCGACAGCAATTCGGCTATCCGGTAATTGGTATTACAGGAAGCAATGGAAAAACTATTGTGAAAGAATGGTTGTACCAATTACTCCATTATGACTATCACATCATCAGAAGCCCCAAAAGCTATAATTCTCAAATAGGCGTGCCACTTTCTTTATGGCAGATGAATGACACTCATCAACTGGCTATTATAGAAGCAGGTATTTCTGAGCCTGCCGAAATGGAAAAACTAGAGAAAATCATAAGGCCTACCATAGGCATATTTACCAACATAGGCGATGCCCATAGCGAAAATTTTTTAAATCAGAAGCATAAAACAAAAGAGAAACTAAAGCTTTTTACACATTGCGATGTTTTAATTTATTGCAAAGACCACGCAGAAATTAATACGGCTATTGCCGAAGTAAACGCGTTGGACAACCGGCTCAAAACATTTACCTGGAGCCTTCACAGCGATGCCGACCTTAAAGTTGCCAGCGTTTTGCACAACAATGGGCATACTTATATATCGTGTTTTTACAACAACCGCAACTTTGATTTTGAAATACCTTTTTCAGACAAAGCATCGGTAGAAAATGCCATACACTGTGCAGCGTTGATGCTTTATCTTGGTATAGATTACGCCACTATTTCCGAAAGGATGAAAAAACTCACCCGCATTTCTATGCGGTTGGAAATGAAGGAAGGTATCAACAACTGCCAACTGGTAAACGACAGTTACAACTCCGACCTCGGTTCACTAAAAATTGCAATTGATTTTCTAAACCAGCAAAATCATTTGTCGAGGCACACACTTATACTTTCTGATATTCTCCAGACCGGAGAAGGAGAGATAGAGTTATATCAAAAAGTGGCAGAAATTGTTCACAATACCAAGATCATGCGTTTTATCGGGATAGGGCCTGCGCTTACACGTCAGCGTAAATCATTTGAGAGAAACAATGGGGTAGAATGCTCCTTTTATCCGGATACAGAAACTTTTCTTCGCTCATTTGATATATCATCTTTCCACAATGAAATGATTCTTTTAAAAGGAGCGCGAAAATTCAGGTTTGAAATCATTTCCAAACTGCTGGAAAAAAAGGCACACGAAACCACTTTTGAAATCAATCTATCAGCCATAGCACACAACCTTAAAACCTATCAAAACCTTCTGCATAAAGATGTTAAAATAATGTGCATGGTAAAAGCTTTTGCTTACGGCAGCGGCATCTACGAAATTGCCAACCTCCTTCAATTCTGCAGAGCAGATTATTTGGCTGTCGCATATACAGACGAAGGAGTAGAGCTGCGTAAAAAAGGCATCACTGTGCCTATTATGGTAATGAATCCCGAGCAACGAAGTTTTGAAGCAATGATTTTACACCAGTTGGAGCCTGATATATATAGCATGAGAATTATGAATGCTTTTCTGGAGGTGCTCCATCTGATGCCATCACAAAACGGTAACCCTTTTCCCATACATATCGAATTGGAAACAGGTATGCACCGATTGGGATTTGAAGCGCACGAACTGGATGAACTGATAGACAAAATAAAATCAAACTCCAGAATAAAGGTGGCTTCTATCTTCTCGCACCTTGCTGCCAGCGAAGACCCGAAAAAAGACGCTTTTACAGCTACGCAAATTGATAAGTTTGATCAGATGAGCCAACGTCTAATTGAGGGTTTAGGATATAAACCTTTACGGCATATTTTAAACTCAAGCGGAATCAGCAGGCATCCACAGGCACAATACGACATGGTGCGGTTAGGTATAGGACTATATGGTATAGACCCTCAACCAAATATTCAAAAAAAACTTATGCCTGTGGGCACACTAAAGACTATAATTTCACAAATAAAAAAACTGAAACCCGGAGATCCGGTAGGCTATGGACTATCCTACATAGCAGAAAAAGAGATGACTATGGCAACAGTTGCTATTGGATATGCAGACGGATTAAACCGCAGTCTGGGAAACGGTAACTATTCCATGCTAGTAAGAGGAAAGCTCGCTCCCACCATCGGAAGGATATGCATGGATATGGCCATGCTCGATATTTCATCCATCCCCGAAGCCGAAGAAGGAGATGAAGTGATTGTATTTGGTGCTCAACACGACTTATTAAATATGGCGAAAGCAGCCGGAACTATCCCTTATGAAATTCTCACCGGAATATCGCAGAGGGTGAAAAGAGTTTATTTTCAGGAGTAGTTAATCAGTTTTTTTTACGTTTGTAACGGTTCAATAAGGCGCTGCATGGCCAAACAGAAACAGCATCATCTCAAAACTGATAATAAAAAAACCTCTCTCGAAATATTACAACCTTTAATTCCTGAAACATATTCTAAAAAAGCTTTTTTAGTCCTTTCAGCCGTCTTAGGAGTTGTAATGCTTTGGCTGAGCAAAGATTACGGTATCACCGGCGATGAAAATTATCACCGTGTTTACGGCCATCATGTAATGGATTTTTATTTTACGCTGGGCAAAGACGATACAGCCACCCGCCAGTATGGAACCATTGATACGCTTATGCGATTTTACGGTGGTTTCTTTGATGGTACTGCCGCAGTTCTTTCTACTAAAGTTTTTAAGAATTCGGATGAATGGAGAATCCGGCATGGTTGGAATGCATTACTCGGGTGGCTTGCCATGGTTTTTACGGGATTAGTGGCGGCAGAAATTGCAGGGTGGCAGGCTGGATTAATTGCTTTGCTGTTTATGGCTGCCTCACCGCGCTTTTTCGGAGAAAGCATGAACAATCCCAAAGATATTCCCTTAGCTATGGGCTATGTACTAGCATATTTTTTCATGCTTCGATTCTGGAAAAACATCCGAAATGCTAACTGGAAGCTGGCGCTCGGCTTAGGGCTAAGTATAGGTATGGCCATGGGCATACGCATTGGCGGGCTGTTGCTTATACCCTACTTTCTTTTATTCTATGGCTTATATTTTCTTCAACATTATCGCCTGAGTGAAATTATTTCCGGAGAGGGATTTAAAAGGATTATTCTTCCCAGTTTCAAGTGGGTAATGGCTGCGGTAATCATCGCCTATTTCAGCTCACTATTGTTTTGGCCTTTTGGCTTAATAAAACCTTTTACAAATCCTTTGCTTACCTTGGAATATATGAGTAAGTTTCCAGTAAACATTCGCATTTTATTTGAAGGACGATATATGGGAAGCACCGAAGTGCCCTGGTATTACATCCCTAAATGGTTCCTCATCAGTGCACCTCTTGTGATATTAATATTTGCGGTGGCCTCTTTTTATATCATTAAGTACTATCGGCAATCAGGAAAACTTCTTTACCTCGGCTTTATATATTTCACATTATTTTTCCCAATAGCCTACGTTATTTATAAAAAGAGCGCCCTGTATGATACTATGCGGCACTTTTTTTTCGTTTATCCAAGCCTTGTACTCCTGGCAGCACTCTCATTAGACTACTTATTGGGGAAATTTCCAACAAAAATTAAATATGCTATTGCGGCCTTAGCCGCAGTTCTGATTTTGCTCCCCGTTCGCCATATGATAGCCAATCATCCGAATCAATATGTCTATTTCAACGAGTTGGCCGGCGGAATGAAAGGCGCTTATGGAAATTATGAACTCGATTATTATATGAATTCAGTCAAACAGTGCGCCGACTGGATCAAACAGCAAAACTATCGCGGGACAAGGGCAGATAAAACCAAAATTTTCACCAACGCAGCCGACCCCACTTATCAGTATTTTATTAAAGACACGCCTACCGTTCAGGTTGGTTATACCCGCTATGCTGAACGAACAGACAAGGATGCAGATTATTTTATTTTTTACAATCGCTTTATTGACAGAAGTATCTTGTTGGCCAATGGTTTCCCTCCTGAACAAAGTCCCTTTGTAGTAAAGGTAGATGGTTATCCCATCGCATGTGTAGTAAAAAAAGAAGACAGAGACGATTATCTCGGAACTATTGCGCTGCAACAAGGCGATATTCAAAGGGCCATTTCACTGCTCGAGAATTACACTCGTAAATACAAAGGTAATGAGGCAGTATGGGCAAATCTTGGCCTGGCTTATATCAACGCCAATCGCTGGGATGACGCACTTGGGGCATTGCAGAATAGCTTAAAAATATACCCGGATAATTCTAATGCGCTATACTATCTTGGATTGGCTTATTTCTACAAAGGAGATGCCTCTGCCGCTGCAACCACACTCACAGGACTTATCAATAATCAACCCTACTTTACCTCAGCATATCAAGTGCTGGCAGCGTGTTACCAAAAATTGGGGAATCCTGCTCAGGCCGAATACTATATGAACATATATCGCCAGCTTGGAGGTAGATGACGCTAAAACTGTTTTAATCTCTTAAAAGAAATTAATTCATTCATTACTTTTAAGACAAACAATGTTTGGATCTAAAACTAGCTCAATCTTTTAGAAGGATTTGCAGCAATAAATTCTTTCCAGCCTGAATATCGCTTCCCTTGTTTTTGAGAATGAACTGACCGTTTTTGTAAATAGTGGCATACTGCGGCAGACAAAGCATCTGTGGCATCCAAAAACTTAGGCTGCAAGGTGAAGTGACATAATCGTTGCAACATGGCTGCAACCTGTTCCTTGGATGCATTGCCGTTGCCGGTAACGCTTTGTTTTATTTTTTTGGGTGAATACTCAAATACTTCAACACCTTGTATAAGCGCTGCCGCTATTGCCACTCCCTGTGCTCTTCCCAGCTTAAGCATACTTTGCACATTTCTGCCAAAAAAAGGAGCTTCTATAGCACACTCCTCAGGTTGATATTGATGAATAAGGCCGGTAACCTTTTCAGATATTACACGAAGTTTTTTTACAGAATCACCATATTTAGACAACTGCACTACTCCCATGCTGAGCAACTTAATTCCGGCAGTGTTCACATGAATGATACCATATCCCATCACAACAGTGCCGGGATCTATTCCAAGAATTATTTTGGAATCTTTGGCGCTCACATCTGCAATTTTAATGTATCTGTTTCTTTTTTTATTTTATTTACAAAATATAGATGACTATCGTTGCCGATGAGGAAAGCTATTTTGAGAACATTTCAGATTACTGTTGTTGCACTTTGGGCTTGGCTCATCAGTAGGCAACTGATTCAATACGATTTCTCGAAAAAAGACTTTGCCAAGTTGTTTTCTAATATGCAAGATAATATGCTGCTTTTTTTTGTTTGCGTGGCTCTGATGCCCTTAAACTGGTTTATTGAAGCAAAGAAATGGCAGACACTTCTTCTCCCAATTCAAAAAATAAACATAAAATCAGCATGGCATTCGGTAATGATGGGTTTAGCTTTTGGAGTGCTCACCCCATGGCGCTCTGGCGAAATGATAGGAAGACTCTCTTCGCATCAACTTCATAAGCTACCTGCTACTTTAATGCTATTAGCCATAGGAAGCGCTATTCAATTTTTAATTACTGTAGGAATAGGAATATTTTTCTTATCACAATTTATCTCAATAGAAACATATCCGCTTTTGTGCTATTCATGCGCTGGTTTAATTGTCTTTTTGCCAGTATTTGCAATGCTTTACATCAAACCGAACTTCAAAAGATTAAATAATATTCTGCTGCTAATATACAACAACAGGCCAATAATCATTAAAGTTTCTGTACTTTCATTGTTACGTTATACAGTCTATGTGTTACAATGGGCTATTGCGTTATATATATTTTCAGTAAGTGATAATATTTTTTTACTGATGGCCGGAACAACTGTTTCACTGTTCTTGCAGACTATCTCTCCTGCATTACCGCTTTTTGACATTGCAGTGCGGGGAGGCATTTCGCTGCTTGTGTTTTCATCCTTGTCATCAAACCCTTTGCCAATATTAATGAGCTCGCTAATTATTTGGCTTTTAAATATTGTCATTCCATCATTAGCGGGAATATTTATACTGTTATGTAATTTCCCTGAATGGAAATGCAAATTATCTGACTTTGGCGCGAAAGCGCAGGTTAAGCAGCTCCACGCTTAACGAGAACAAGACGGCAACATATACAAATGCTTTGTTGACGTGCACCTCAAACCCTTCCAATATCAGGGTGAGGCCTATCATAATCAGGAATGCAAGCGCCAGAATCTGAAGCGTTGGATATTTATGTATTATCTTACTTATAGATCCTGCAAATAGCATCATCACAATTATGGATATAATAACTGCAAATATCATCACTATCACATGTTGAGTAAGTCCAACCGCCGTGAGTATGGAGTCAAATGAAAAAACCATATCTAATAGAATTATCTGAATAATAATCCCGATAAAACTTGCCGAAGCACTGATAGCTTGTTCTTCTTCAGAAAAAGTAACCTTCTTGTGGATTTCAATAGTAGATTTGGCAATAAGGAAAAAGCCTCCAGCAATAAGAATGATGTCTCGACCTGATATTTCATGCCCTGCAAATGCAAAAAGAGGGGCGGTCAGGCCAATGATCCAGGAAATAGCCAACAATAGAATTATTCGAAATACCAATGCGAGCGTGAGACCCAAATTACGGGCCATCTTCTGCTGATGCTGCGGCAGCCGACTGGTAACAATAGAAATGAAAATGATATTATCTATGCCAAGTACTATTTCCAGAAAGGTAAGCGTAATAAAACTTATCCATGCATCTGCATGCAAAAAAACGCTGAAATCGTAATCCATGTACTCTTACAACCCCGTGTTTAATCCGAGCACACTGACAAATGCGCGAAAATCGGAATTGCCGCGCAATAATAAAGAATATGACAAATCAAAGCGCCTGTTTCCGCGTAAATAAATAGTAAGCGTGGTTTTGCCAAAATCTTCATCAAGCATCATGGAATCTACTTCATCCCATCTAAAGGTTATTCTCCGGGGAAAAAAAAGACGTATCGGGCTGAACACCTTTATATAACAATTTTTTTCATTCGTTTCTACATGAATGAATTTCATAGATAGATACACCCCCAAGCCCATAAAAACGAAAGAAAGCAAAATAAATACTGGTATGGATTGCCTAAATAAATGATTATATTGCATTTCCTGCCTCAAATCCAAAGACTCCCACAAAAAATAATATACTAAGAAAGGAATCGCACCCATTAAAAGCGCCATGAGAAATGTGCTGTAGGTGTTAATTCCAATAAAATAAAATTTCATGGCACGGGAAGCTTGGCTTGGTAGGTATAATAAAGTCACAAATACTCTGCCAAAATCTAAAATTAAACCTATTATCTTTTAGATTGTCAAACTAATGATATATCAAAGCGAGTTTCAAAATGCCTTATATTATTGATTTTAAGGAAGTTGCATCAGGTTTATTGATTAGCGCAGGCTTTACATTTCTTCTATTCATTTCTTTTTTTGCTTTCCAATTATTGGTTTTTGTTGGCTCTACTGTCTATGCCTTGCAACACCGAAGTGTATTGTATTGGATACAAAAGATGTTTCGCTATTCTATTTTAAACATGGTTTTTCATATTTCGATTTTCATTCTCGGCATCATCACGTACTTCAGCCAACTTAATATTTGGCATTTTCTTGTTTTACTGCTCCCAGTTACCTTTTGCCTTAATTATGTTCTTAAGAAGCTGATTGTTTTTTTTCTGAATAAAAAAACCAGACATTGGTTTACGTTTTACCATCTGCTTAAAATGTTTTTTCATCGTTTTAAATTCACGCTACTTTCAAGGGCATGAATCGTACATTATTGCCCGTTGACGATGCGGATACTTTCAAGCGCAAAGCCTTAAAGTGGGCATGTCAGTTCAATAGCTGTATTCTTTTAGACAGCAACTATCCACACAACAAAAATACTCAAATACAATGGCTGCTGGCGGTAGATGCACTCGACAGTGTTTGTGCACAGGCCGGAAACGCTTTTCTCTCGCTCGACCAATTCATTGCCGGAAAAAGGAGTCTTATGGCGGGTTTTTTGGCTTATGATTTGAAAAATGAAGTAGAGCATTTGGAGTCTAAGAAAAAAGACTC
>JAVQWQ010000062.1:0-12424 GCA_033578915.1 Chitinophagales bacterium
TATGGACGAGCAGTAACCCCTCTATCGCTACCGTAACACACAGCGGAGTGGTTACCGGAGTAAGCGGAGGTAAGGTGCAGGTGTTTTTCACGGATGCCAATGGTTGCTCCAAAGCTACCGATACGATTTATGTAGATCCGGTGGCTTATGTATCAGGTGTTTCCACAATTTGTGTAGGCGGTACTACCACGCTGTATCCCACATCTGGTGGCACATGGGTGAGCAGCAATCCTGCTGTGGCTTCTGTGAGCATGAGTGGCGTTGTTACCGGACTATCAGTAGGCACAGCTACTTTCTCCTTTACCAATAGCAACGGATGTACCGCAGGCACCGGTACGGTAACTGTAACGGCCGCCACAGTAAGTTGGTATTTAGATGCCGATGGAGACGGTTGGTATGCCGCTACGGTGCTTTCGTGTGGCAGCCCGGGTATGGGATGGACAACCGTGTTGCCGCCTAACGGCCCCGGTGATTGCAACGATGCCAACCCGCTCATCAACCCCGGAGCCACCGAAATATGCGGCAACGGCATAGACGAAGATTGCAGCGGGGCTGATTTGCCGTGTGGGGGTGGGTCAATCGTTTGGCTTGGTAATACCCCTGATTGGCATAACCCTGCCAACTGGAGCACAGGCTCTGTCCCCTCTTTGTGCGCCCATCATATTTCTATCCCCGTTACTCCTAATAACCCTGTTATAACTTCTAGCGTAACAGTGGGTAATATTCAAATAGCAGATAACGTTTCGGTAACTATTTGCGGCACATGCGTACTCAATGTTTGCGGTAATATTACAGACTTACCGGCTGCTGTGAATGCTTCTTTCACCGGAGGCGGAAAAGTAGTTCTGAATGGTTCGGTCGCACATGGCCTTTCTGGTAAGCTATCATTCAGCACACTGCAACTAAATAATTTGGCCGGGGCAGGTATCCTTGCAACCGCTCAGGTGGATATACATGAATACCTCGAATTAAGACAAGGCAATCTAAACGTTGCAGGAGTTCTCAACTTTAAATCTCCTAATGAGCATCATAGCGCCATACTCGACAATTTTAGCCCGGGCTTTTCAGGCACCATAACCGGTAATGTGCGTGCCGAAAGAGGTTATGCCGCTGCTACCGCTACCAGCCTATATAGTCAACACTACTTTAGCTCGCCCATAAATAATGTGCCTTTTTCGCAATTTGCTCCGCTGTATGGCAGCGATGGCGTATATGTAACTCCAACTGCAAACTGTGATGAAACACAGTTGGAAGCAAATTCTAATTACGGCAACGTATTTGAATACGATGAGAGCAATGTAACCACATGTAATCTGCAGGCATGGAAGGTTCGCAGTTCCGGAAACGCACAAAATGGCAAAGGATATTCTGTTGTGAAAAACGGTTCAGGAGTTCTCACGCTCACGGGCATTCCCAATCTTGGAAATTATAGCATCAGCGGCTTGGACAACTCCGGATGGAATATCACAACGCTTCAAATGAATAATTATCAAGGTGGTTGGCATTTGCTGGGTAATCCGTATTTAGCAGCATTAGACCTTGATTATTCGCTTAATGGGGGGTTTGATGACAACGTGTTAGTGTTGCACACTCACGGGCCTCATGCGGGTACATATCAACCACTGAGTATGAGCAGCAACGATGTTTTGGCTCCATTTCAAGGTTTTTTTGCAAGAAAAAGTTTGGTTGGCACCTCGCCTGAAACCTTCAACATTCAGCAGGCTAACCGCCGGAGGACACAGACGGCTTTCCACAAGAATGGCGCACATCAAATGAGTTTAGAAGTTGAGGGCAACGGATATGCAGACATTACATATTTCAACTTTGATGAAAATTCAACCAACGGTTTTGATCCGGAATATGATGGAGGAAAGTTTAGAAGTTTTGAGGGGCAGCCCACGATTTATTCGCTCATCGGAGGTGTATGGGCTGGTTGATGCCGACAAACGTGGCTGCATACGCCTCCTCGGATCCCGGTAGGGTTTAGTCCCGGTAAGGATGGTACATTCAGGATCACCGCATCTGGATTTGAAGGATTGTCCAACACCACAGTATATCTGGAAGATCGAAAAGAAAAAGTGATGCAAAATCTCTCTCAATCTCCTAACTACATTTTCGTTGCCCATAAAAACGATAATCAAGAACGGTTTGTCCTGCACTTCCAACAATCGCCTGTAAGCAAAATTTCTGATCCATTTAATTATGATCTCCGGGTGACTGTATTTCCAAACCCGGCAACCGGTATGATTTATATCGAAATACAGGATGAGTTAAACAAAGGCGAGGAAATTAATGTAGAAATCGTGGATGTTAATGGCAAAGTAGTGCAAACAAACAAAGTTTTACCTAACAAAGGTATTGACATAAGCTTGCTCGCGCCGGCAGTTTATCAAATAAAGATAAGTACTTCAATAGGCACAGCTTTTAAACGATTGGTGAAAGAGTAATTGTCGAAGTGAAATTATTTGAATTAGCCTGATTCGACTGGGAGAGAATTAAAAAAACCCACACAGATTCCTGACGTTAAGTTGCTATTACATCAGGATTTGAGCTTAGCAGTATCGCTGTAATCTGCTGTTAACTTGTTTTTTGGACGAAGACCCGGCAATTGCCGAGTTGCAGCCCGCCATTGATACTGCGATTTTAGGCTCGGTTTGATTATTATTATCCAACTAACGCATCTTTCTGTGTGGGTTTTTCAAATATAACGACAATAATTATAATTTCAAACATTTCATACGATGTTTATTGATACTGAGGATCTAAGCGGTTGGCTTGCTGGATATTTTTCCGTGCCATTTCTTCATTGCCCATATTTCGATAGGTTATGCCCATATAATACCATGCCCGTGCGTTGTTGGGATTTATTTCCAGCACCTTTTTAAATGCGTTCAACGCCTTTTCATATTCTCCTTTCATGCCCAAGATGCTACCGATATTCATCCAGCCGTCTTCATAGTTAGGATTTAATTCCACAGAGCGCATATAATATTTCATGGCTTCTTCCGGCTTGCCAGTTTGAAAAAGTGAGCTTCCAAGATTATTGATAGTAATCACATCGTTAGGGTTATACTTTAATGCCAGCTCTGAATACTTTACAGCATTCGGGTAATCGCCCATTTTGTAGTAACCAACTGCCAGTTGCGAAATAGCTTCTGCGTAGGCCGGATAAATTTTTATTGCTTTTAAAAGTTCTTCTATGCCATGTTTGAATAACTCTTGTTTTCGGGCCGGGTTCTTTTCAGCAGGTGCAACGTTTTTGATAAGTTCATTACCAAGAAAAAAATGTGCACGCGTACTTTCTTCAAGATGTACAATGTCGGTTGCGTAGAGCGTGTAACTGTCTTTCCATGCAGGGTTACGCACAACCGTTAGAATACTTAATATAACAGCCCATAAGGATGCAAAAATCAAAGACCATCTATGATGGTTTAATAGATGAGTAAATGAAAAATATTCAAAGCCTCTATAAATATTTTCTTTACATATCTTCACTAAACCATATGCGGCTAAAATCATAACAGGTACAGAGGGAAAATACATGAGCCGCTCTGCCATCCCTACCCCAATCTTTATAAATATATTGCTAAACAGCGATATGCTGATGAAGTAAAACATCAGAAAGACTGCGGCAAAGCTTCTGTTCTGAATTTTCAGTACAGCATATATGAATGCTGCCGCATGAATAATGAATGAGATTATAAAAAAGGGGTCTGATATACCTGCTAGAGGAATTTTTCTAAGAGAATAATCGTAAAGCAAGGGATGCGGCCAGATGAATAACTTCAGATAAAGCCCAAGCACTTTTACCGCTGTTGCAAATTGTATTGTTTTGTCTTTTGTTTCTAACAAAAAGTTGTCGAGGGGAGTTACGGTGGTATCGCTCAATTTACCGCCTAATACTTTGTAGCGAATCCCTAGAAAAATAATAGTAAGTAATAAGTGAGGAGTCATGCTTGCCAGGCATTCTTTTATTTTTCTCTGTTTAAAAGCCCATAAAATAAGTGGAAATCCGGCCAGCATCGTAATTCCGGATTCTTTGCTCAGTAAGCTTAAAAAAAATAAGATACCTGAAACTAATGATGAAAATTTGCCAAAAGGCAATTTGATTAATACGTACAAGGAGCATAAAATAAAAAATAAAGACAGAATTTCATCTCTGCTTTTGATATTAGCCACAACTTCAGTATGCAGCGGATGAGCAGTAAATAATAATGTGGCAATCAAGGGAAGTACGATAGCATATTGGCAAAGCAGGTGTTTGAGCACAACGTATAATAGCACAACAGAAATTGAATACAATATCACATTAACCCAGTGGCTCAACGATGGTTTGTCCGGAGCAATCTCCCACTCTGTTGCAAACATTGCCAAGGAAAGGGGCCTGTAAAGGCCATCTTCCAAATTCATATATCCATACCTATATGAAGTTTTGAAAATTGTTGGGATTGCCTTAATTCCCTGCATCACTACGGTGTTGTCGCGAATCACGCTAAAGTCGTCCAGTACATATCCGTGATTTAAAGTATTTGCATAAAGTATGAAAGCAAAAAGGCCGATCGCTATTTTTATTATTAAGTCTGTTTTCTGGGGCGATGACTTAGTTGTTGTTTGTTTTAAGGATGATTCCCTCTGATTTGATTTTTTCTTTTTACTCATTTATTGAAATAATTAAATTTTATAATCAGGCGTTAAAAAAATTAGCATATTAAACCTTTATGGATGTAAACCACTATATTTATGGATAAATGTATGCCTATGAAAAATTTGTTTCGTTCTTTTCTACAAACAATTTTTCTCATTGGCTTTCTGTCTGTACTAGTCAGCGCTGTTGCTGACCCAAAAAACGAAAAAATTGTTTTTAAAAGTAGTATTGTTTGTAAAATGTGTAAAACCAAACTGGAACAGTCAATCTCGAAGATAGATGGTGTACTAAACGCGCTTGTGAATATATCTTTCAAGACTGTTTCGGTGAAATATGATCCTCGAAAAACTAATGTAGAAGAAATAAGAAAAGTAGTACTCCAGGCAGGTTACAGCTATAATGATGACAAACCCACTGCTGAAGCATTTGAGAAGTTGCCATCTTGTTGTAAGTCTAAAAATATAAAGCAATGTAATGAACTATAACGCTCTTTTATGAATTCAGTATTTTATGAATACGCTTAGAAAAACAAATTCTTTTATTTATTATTAATGTAACTTTTGAATACTTCATAAAAAAAGCCGCTAACAGCGGCTTTTTTGTTTTCATAGGTATATCTTAAAAAAATTTTCATTTGTTGATTAAAAGAGTTTGCCTAAACCAATATTCCTGATTGTAAGCAGTAAGCTGATAAATACCACTCTGTAGGTCATCCAATTCGAGGAATAAACCGTTTAGGCCGGCCTGAGCAATGTATGCTTTTTGTTTCACAGTCTTGCCTGTAATATCAGTCAATGAAATTGTGAATTCATTTTCTTCATCTGAATAAAATTCAACATTAACTGCGTGAATAGCGGGATTTGGGTATAACTTATATTGCAAGGTTTGCTCAGTAAGCGTTTTAGGATTGTGCGCAAAAGATTTGTTTAAATTTTCTATCTCATAGGGCTTTATGTTTTGTTGCAGATGTAGCTCATAACAACTATTTGATGTTGCTCCTTGATATCTGTAAACTTTTATGTAATAGTTACCGGGACGTGCATTATTCAAGACTATGATTTCGTTATTGTTGCCGGCAGATTGACTTCTGCCTAACAAAACGCCTTCTTCATCATATACTGAAATATCTAAATCTATTTGTAAATGATGGAGTGTAATTAAGAAGTTATTTTCTGATCGTGTGTTATAAAACACATACCAATTGCTCCTGTCCTTTTCAGTTATGCTATGGTAAACGGGATGATTGGGCTCTACAGCATAAGCGTTCTTAAGAGAAGAGTTGTTGATTTGTAGGCATGAATTTTGTGTAACAATATTCTCCGGCAATGGATTCACTTCAGCATCCAATAATCCCTTAGAAAAAAGTAAACCATGGCGATAACCTCCCGGCTCAAATAACATTTGCATTCTCCTAACTTGTCCTGCAGTAAAAATGGCCATGGCTGCATCATCGGTATAATCCATAAAATTCATATACATTGAGTTAAATCCGCATGACGAGGGTTGTTGGCGTGGGATACCGTAATTTGGCCCACCTTGCGGAGGAGTGTCTTCTACTTTGTCGTCGCCTGTGCAGTCTTCTTTATCGCCCCATATATGAATCAAATTTAGCCAATGGCCGATTTCGTGTGTGGCAGTACGCCCAAGATTATAAGGTGCTCTTGCTGTTCCGCAGGTGCCAAAGGCTGAAGTGTTTATTACTACGCCATCTGTTTCCTTCGGTCCTCCGGGCATTTGAGCGTATCCTAAAATGTTATTTTGTAATCTGCAAACCCAAATATTAAGGTACTGTGATGGGTCCCACGCATCGTCTCCGCCTTTTTTGGAGAATTTCATATCGTTTTTATCTGAGAAAGAGATACGGGGGGTAAATTTTCTTACTACACCGTTCGTTGGCTGTCCTTCTGGCGTTCTGCGAGCCAATGCAAAGCGAATCTTTGTTGGCGCTGCTACAGCGGCAAATTCCTCAGGAAGTTTTTTTACTTCTTCATTCATCATGCTGAAATCTCTGTTTAGCGCTTCAATTTGTGAATGGATTTGTGCATCACTCAAACTGTCTTCAAAAAGATTGTACAACACATGTACTACAACCGGAATAATTATCTCCTTTACATTAAACTCATCTTTAAAGCTTCTTTGCTTTTCATAAAAAGACTCTATTATATCTCTTTCATTTTTGTATCTTATATCTTCTTGCAACAATATTTCGTGATAATCGTGCGTAGTGCACACGCGCTGAGCCTTTGCTGCCCAAGAAACAATTATAAAAACAAGAAGAGTGTAAAACCCCAATCGCATTTTTCGGTTTCATATCACAAAGTGTCCGGTTGTTTATACGTGAACGGATGAAAAAGGTTATAGCGAACGAGGATTTCATGATATGTTTGCGCTATGAGTAAAAAAGATACATCTTACAAAGTGCCCTTATTAATAAAGGATATTAGAGGCGCCGGTTTTCATGTTTTTCTAAAAGTTACGGTGAATGGCAAGCGCTGTGTTTTTCTCTTAGATACCGGAGCATCTAAGACCGTAATCAGCAAAACATGGTATGAGAAAAATATCGGTAAACGAAAACTCAAAAGCATAAAAGAAGAAACTGCCGGGCTACATTCGTCTGTTGCAGAAAGCTTCTTTGGAAAAATTCCGATGTTGGAAATTGGCAAGCTGGCAATTAAAAATTCAGTATATGCCGCTATTGACCTTACTCACGTAAATAGCATGTATAAAAAAGCCGGTATAAAACCCATACAGGGAATTTTAGGTTCAGATATTCTCTTAAAATACAAGGCGGTTATTGATTATGGGAATCTTGTTTTAACCTTAATTCAATTGCCTTAAATAAAGTTGAATAGTATTTTCTAGACCCAGATACAGGCAATCGGATATTAAGGCGTGTCCTATTGATACCTCCAGAATATCTGGTATATTCTCTATTAGATATTTCAGATTGTGTAGGTTAAGATCATGCCCGGCATTCATTCCAAGATTTAATTCTCTGCAAATCTCTGCAGCTATTTGATATGGTTCTATAGCACTTTTCTTGTCCAAAGGATATTGCTTGGCATAAGGCCCGGTATAAAACTCAATACGATCTGTTCCTGTTTCTTTGGCAGCAGTAATTTGATGGATGTCCGGGTCAATAAAAAGCGAGACTCTCACGCCACAATTGTGCAATCGTTTAATAATGTTTGTTAGAAAATTTTTGTGTTGCACACAATCCCAGCCATGGTCTGAAGTCAATTGCTCAGGCCTGTCAGGTACCAGTGTGCACTGATGTGGTTTTACTTCTTCTATCATAGCTAGAAAATTATCGGATGGGTAACCTTCTATATTTAGTTCGGTGGCCACATGTTCTTTTAAAATGTAAACATCTTTTCGCGTAATATGCCTTTCATCGGGGCGTGGATGAACAGTTATTCCTTGTGCTCCGAATTTTTCGCAGTCCTTTGCAAACTGTAGTACATCGGGCACATTTCCTCCTCTGGAATTGCGCAAGAGCGCTACTTTATTAATATTTACACTTAGTCGTGTCATTTCAATACATTGAAGGTTTCATTTTTAAATATTTCATGAATAGATAATCCTCCGAAATTTCCTGAGCTCATTAAAACCATACAAGCGTCTTTGCTTTTTTCTTTCGAAATCTCTTCGAGTAGTTTATTAGCCTCATAACAAAATGTAATATCTCTTAGATTAAATGCATTTATAATATAATCTTCGCGCAGCATAGGCATTTTTTTTATTTCAAAGGCGTGCTTGTCTAAAAAAATAATAGCTCTATCTGCAGGTTTCAACGTGTTTCTATACTCCGGAAGAAATTTTTCGTTCAGGCTGCTGTATGTATGCAATTCCAAAACTGCGATCAATCTTCTTTCAGGGTATTGTGTGCGCAGCGCCTCAAGAGTTGCTTTCACTTTCGAAGGAGCGTGAGCAAAGTCTTTAAAGACGACATAATCTTCGCTTTCAAATAATTTCTGCAGCCGTCCTGCTGCGCCTTCAAAGCTTTGCAATGCTTCAGCAAATGTTTCTTCTTCGACCCCGAGTTCTTTACACACTAAATAAGAAGCTGCCATATTAAGCATGTTATGCCGGCCAATTAGCTTTAATTCAATTTTCTTTTCACCAATAGTTACAAAAGTTTTTCCATCTTCAACAAAATACTGAGGACAAGCATAAGGCAATGTTTTCAGGTCTTTCCTGAATTGGCTTGATATTTGTGTAAGTTGTTCATCCTCGCTGCACCAAATGAGAGTGCCATTATTTTCAATTGTGCTGATAAATTTTTTGAACTGACGGGAGTATTCTTCAAAAGTTGGGAACACATTGATATGATCCCATGCTATGCCTGTGATTACCGCAATGTGAGGTTTATAAAACAAAAACTTACTTTCCGGTTGAATGACAGAAGCCAGATATTCATCTCCTTCTATTATAATCAGAGGTGCGTTTTCTGTAAGCCTCACTCCGGTTTCAAATCCCGGCACATTGGCACCTACCAGGTAGTCGAATTCCTTACCTGCATGTTTCAACACATGCATTATCAAAGCAGTAGTGGTGGTCTTGCCATGGCTCCCCGCTACCACTACACGTTGTTTGTTTTTAGCTATTTCATATAAGTATTCCGGAAAAGAAACGATTTTTAATCCCATCCGCTGGGCAGCAAGTAACTCCGGATTATCGGATCTGGCATGCATGCCCAGTATCACAACATCAATATCTTTTGTGATATTATCTTCAAAAAAACCCAGGCGGCAAGGCAACAACCCTTCTCGTTCCAGATTTGTTTTTGCGGGATCGTGAATAGCATCATCAGAACCTGTTACTTTATGTCCCATCCTGGCAAGCACAATTGCCAGGTTATGCATCACTGCACCTCCAATAGCTATTAAATGAATATTCATCGTTGGAGAATGTTTTTCCTTTTATTTCAAGTATATTCAGCAATATTGCAAACTCAAAGTAGTATGAATAAATCTAATATTAAAAGATTTAATGTCAGGGTTTATGGATTGCTTATCAACAACCGTTCGGAAATATTGGTGAGCGATGAGTTGATTAAAAAAGGCACCGTAAAAGTTACTAAATTTCCCGGGGGAGGACTACATTTCGGAGAAGGTTTAAGAGAGTGCCTTAGCAGAGAATTTAGTGAAGAAACAGGTGTTTCGGTTGAAGTAAAAGAACATATATACACAACCGATTTCTTCGTTCCTTCTGCCTTTGACGATGATAGCCAAGTAATAGCAGTTTACTACCGAGTTCAAACCGATGAATGGGAGAAAATTCCTGTTTCAGACAAAAAATTTGATTTTAATGTTCCACCAGGTGTAGAAGCTGAGCGCTTTCGATGGGTGCCTTTATCTGAATTAGATAAAGAAGAATCCATTCATCTTCCAACAGATAAGCTAGTTGTTAATCTTCTTTTGCGTACGTTTAGCGAGAGTACAAAGCAACTTTACGGTTATTAGTTATAGTTTTGATTTTAATTATAATACATGAGCCTACACAAAGAAATCAAAAGAATTACCACCAACACGCTTCAGGAGTTTAAGCACGAAGGGATTAAAATATCCATGCTCACCGCCTATGATTTCAGCATGGCTCGGATACTTGATGCTGCAGGGATTGACGTGCTTTTGGTAGGTGACTCTGCAAGTAACGTAATGGCCGGTCACGAAACCACGCTTCCCATTACTCTTGACCAGATGATTTATCATGCAGCCAGCGTGGTGCGAGCAGTAAAGCGCGCGCTGGTAGTAGTAGATTTGCCTTTTGGTTCATATCAGGGCAATTCTCGACTGGCTCTGGAGAGCGCCATACGTATTATGAAAGAGGCCGGTGCACATGCCGTAAAGCTGGAAGGAGGTGCAGAAATACGCGAAAGCGTGGAGCGTATTCTTTCGGCCGGAATTCCAGTTATGGGACATCTAGGTTTAACGCCGCAAAGCATATACAAGTTTGGCACTTATACCGTACGTGCGAGGGAAGAAGCAGAAGCACAGAAACTAATAGAAGATGCTTATCTATTAGACAAAATAGGCTGCTTTGCTTTAGTGCTGGAAAAAATTCCTGCAGCGCTGGCTCAAAAGGTTACACAAAATATAGCTATTCCTACTATAGGAATAGGGGCAGGAAAATATACAGATGGACAGGTGTTGGTAAGCCATGATATGCTTGGTATTACTTACGAATTCAACCCCCGTTTTCTTCGGAGATATCTGAATTTATATGAAGAAATAAAAAACGCGGTAACACGATATATAAACGATGTCAAGTCTGGTGACTTCCCCAACGAAAACGAGCAGTACTAAACATGGAAAAAGGAAGATTACTCATTGGATATTTTATAATACTTTACTTCACCCTGTTCGAGCACAATCTTTTAAGCCAAACCTTTACGCTAACGCGAGCCACCATTCACGTAGGAAATGGAGAAGTGCTGGAGAATGGCACAATCAGCTTCACCAATGGCGTAATTACGCTAGTGCAAAAAGATCCCGTATTTAAAACCGATGAAACTCTTGGAAAAATTATTGATTGCAACGGCAAGCATGTTTATCCGGGCCTCATTGCTTTGAATACCTATTTAGGACTAAGTGAGGTGGAGGCTGTACGCGCTACCAACGACCAAAGCGAAACTGGCAACTATAATCCTAACGTAAGAAGCCTTATTGCCTACAACACAGATTCACGGGTTATAGGAACAGTTCGTTCTAATGGAGTTACACAGGCTCAAATTGTTCCACAAGGCGGGAGGATATCGGGTACTTCATGTGTAGTAAATCTTGAGGGATGGAATTGGGAAGATGCGGCAGAGATTCGCGAAGACGGTATTTGGTTAAGCTGGATACCGCGCTTCGTCCGAAAAGGGTGGTGGGCAGATCCGCAGGATTTTGAAATTAATAAAGATTATGACAATCAGCTTAAAGAATTAAAAACATTTTTTGCCGATGCCAAAAGTTATTCACTCACGGGAAAACATGAAAAAGTGAACCTTCGATTTGAAGCCATGAGGGGTTTATTTAACGGTTCAAAGAAGTTGTATATACGCGCTGCCGAAATGGGAGAAATATTATCGGCCATAGCATTTGCAGAAGATTTTTCAATAAAACCTGTAATTGTAGGAGGGGAGGAGAGCTGGCGCATAGCCGACATTTTAGCTCAAAAAAATATTCTGGTGATCCTTCACCGCACCCATCAGTTACCATACAGAGATGATGACGACATTCACCAGCCGTATAAAACACCTTATTTGTTGCAAAAAGCAGGAGTTAAGTTTGCATTGTGTGTTCCGGGCTTCTGGCAGGTTCGCAACTTGCCGTTTATGGCCGGCACTGCTGCGGCCTATGGACTCACAAAAGAGCAGGCGCTTGCTGCTATTACAATCAATGCGGCTGAGATCTGCGGACTAGAAAAAACAGGCTTGCTTAAACCAGGATATGTGGCAAACATTGTGGTGAGCGAGGGTGATATTCTTGACATGAAGACTTCGAAGATTACACATATCTTTATCAAAGGAAAGCCAGTTGATATTTCTAATAAGCAAACTGAATTATTTGAAAAATACAAGAATAAATACGGAATTACAGACTGAGCTATTACAATTCTTTTTGCAGATGGGGTACTAACTTTTTTAAAGAAATAAATTCATCTTCCAGAGCGTTGAGAAATGCTTTTGTTTCTACATTCAAAGGATCAATAATGCGGTGCCCTTTCTTTTGATAATATTCGAACACTCTTTTGCTAAGTTCAACCGTATTTTTATTAAAAAAGGAAGAACAA
>JAVQWQ010000063.1:0-236 GCA_033578915.1 Chitinophagales bacterium
ATGACGAGTTTTATGAGTAAGGCATCAGACTTGATAGGTGATGCGATAGGCGGAAAGTTTGATAAAATACCTGTCAATTTTAACAGCGATCCCTCGTTAGGCCCGGTAGGGTCTAATGCCTTTGCTTTAGCGCCATCGCGCACAACAGATGGAAATACCTACCTGTGCATCAATCCTCATATGTTTATGGAGGGCCAACTGAGTTTTTACGAAGCGCACCTGAGCAGCGCAGAGGG
>JAVQWQ010000063.1:246-12316 GCA_033578915.1 Chitinophagales bacterium
CTAAATATCGCAGGGCCAATGTTTCACGGCAGCAGTTCTCTGGCTATGGGGGTCAATGAGCACCTTGGATGGGCAATGACATGGAATCACATGCGCAAGGCTGATGTCTTTAAATTGCACATGCACCCACGCAAAAAACTTTTTTACGAAATAGACGGACAATGGGAAAAGTTGGAGAAGAGGCCGGTATGGCTAAAAGTAAAAATTAAAGGCATAGTAGTTCCGGTCAGAAAAATTTCTTACTGGAGCAAATATGGCGCAACTCTAAAAAGTGAAAAGTCAGGAGATTTTTACGCTATACGTTTTGGCGCCAATCAAACCATCAAAACACCACAACAGCTTTATGAAATGAATAAAGCCAAAAACTTGAATGAATTTTGGAAAGCTTTGAGAAATAATGCGCTTGCGCTTTTCAATATTGTGTATGCCGATAAAGAAGGCAATATCTTTTATCTCAGTAATGGTGAAATACCAGACCGTAATTTAAAATATGACTGGCGTGGCATAATTCCGGGCAACCGCTCCGATAACCTTTGGACAAGGCTTTTACCGAACGACAGCCTGCCTCACGTAATTAATCCGGACTGCGGTTATGTGATGAACACCAACAACACGCCTTTTGATGCCACTTGTGAAAACAGAAATGATGACCCAAACCGCTATCCGCGCTATCTTATTGATGAACGGCCCGGAAACAACAATAGGGCAATTCGTCTGAAAGAATTATTGAGTGAGAGAGAAAAATTCAGCTTTGACGACCTCAAAAGAATAAAATTCGATTATCGCATTTCTGATAATTCTCCGCTAATAAAATCGCTCAAACCCTTATTTGGCTTAGATACATTAAAGTATCCTGAATTTTCTACTGCACTTCGTATCTTGCTTTCATGGGATAAAGTATGCGATACGAATTCTTACGGCACAGCTGTGTTAGGCGCATTTATCCAGTCATTATTTGAAAAGAGAAATTATTCAGATGAGGCATTTGTTTCTGGTTTCAGCCTTACAGAAGAAGAGGTGGTGGAACATCTGAGAGAAGCAATAAAATATATGAGAGAAAAATTTGGCTCAGAAGTTATTCGATGGGGAGATGTGCATGTAAATCACCGAGCAAATAAAATCATTCCTTTAAATGGTTTTCCGGATGTTCTCTCGCCGAGCTATCCGCGATTGAAGCAAATCAATGGAAAGAATTATTTGGTTCCTAAGCATGGCGACACCTATACTATGCTCGTCTCTTTTAATAAACAAGGCCCGGAAAAAATTTTCTCACTGTTGCCAACCGGCAACAGCCAGCGAAAAGACAGTCCATATTATACCAATCAAATGGAATTGTTTAGGGATGTACAGCTTAAGGCAATGACTTTGGCTAAACATCCTTCCTCAATCAGTGGAATAAAAGTTTATCATCCCGAGTAATAATTCCCCAGAGCTATTTGGTTTCCTTGACAATGCTTTTTCTGTTAATAAAAATTTTTCCAAACCAAACTGATTTAAGTTTTATATTTTTTCCAACTGCAGCTTCATACGTTTTATGCGCGCTTCAAGCTTTTCGCTGCTAAGTGTCTCGCGCCACATAGTATCCAAGTGAATAGGGAAGCAGAACGGAGTAAGTTTATCAGGTTTTACGATAAGTAACTGCCCTTTTTCGATTCGATGTAGTGCTTCTCGCAAGCGCACTTCTTCTATTTGCTGATCGAAAACCTCGCGGTATGACTGTTGCAGCAGAATATTGTTTTTCTCGTGTTCGCTGAACACTTTAAACAATAAAGAACCTGAGGCCTGCAAATGCTTGCTCTGTTTAAAATTTCCGGGATAACCCTGAAATACCAGGCCTGCAATCACTGCAATATCTCTGAACTTCCTTTTAGCCATTTCTCCGGCATTTACGCTCTGAGCAATATCGTGTGAGAGATTATTGACACTTAAAATCTCTCTCATGAAGGGCTCATCTATCTCAATGGCTTTATCGCTGGAAAGCTCAAATCCGTAATCGTTTGCCGCAATAGAAAACGATATAGGAATTTTTCGCGATATCCGGTAAGCGATGAGTGTGGCCATTACTTCATGAACCTGTCTGCCTTCATAAGGGTAAATAAAAAGATGATAACCTTCCCTGGATTGAATGTATTCTATCAGCAGTTGTCCTTCTTTAGGTACTTTAGAAAGTTTAGCCTGAGTTTCGAAGACAGGCTTAAGCGCTTGTAATTCTAGAGAGTGATAATCTTCTGCCGCAGCGCGGTGCAATTCAATCCTAAGTTGTTCTCCCAGGTTTGCCGATAACGACATCCTGCCTCCCGCCCATGCGGGAATAGTAGCTTTCTCTGCATCAGATTTTTTTACCAACACAGTCATGTCTTTAATTTTCAACAACTGCAGTTTTTTCCCTGCAAGAACAAAAACATCGCCAGGCTTTAGTTTGCTGATAAACCACTCCTCTATAGTGCCTACAAATCCCCCTTTCAAAAATTTCACTTTTAGGGTAGCATCACTTACGATAGTGCCTATGCCAAGCCTGTGCCTCATGGCAAGCTTTTTGCTTGCTATTCGATATGTTCCGTTTTCAAAAATGATTTTCTTATATTCATCATAAGCTTGTAGGCTTACACTTCCATGCATTAAAAAATCAAGGCATTGACTGAAATCTTCATCAGTTATTTCCGAGTAGGCATGAGTTTTTCGTATTTCATGTAGTACGTTAGTTGGCTCAAATCCATCACCGCAGGCCAGCGTAGTAAGGTATTGAAGCAAAACATCAAAGCAAAGCACAAGAGGAGTTTTTGGCTCCACACTGCCTTGTTTGATTTTTTCTTTTAAAGCTGATGCTTCCACCAATTCTAGCGCATTGGTAGGTAGAAAGTATATTTTTGAAACAGCATCCGGAGAGTGGCCGCTGCGCCCTGCACGCTGCAAAAAACGCGCTACTCCTTTTGGCGAGCCAATCTGTATCACGGCATCTACCGGCCTGAAATCAACACCAAGGTCAAGGCTTGATGTACATACCACCACTTTTAGTAGTCCGGAGTGCAATGCTTCTTCTATCCAAAGCCTGATTTCGCTGTCTATGCTTCCGTGATGTAGCGCTATCTGCCCGGCCAGTTCGGGATAATTATCCAGCAAAGCATGAAACCAGATTTCGCTTTGGCTGCGCGTATTCGTGAAGAGTAGCGTAGTATTATGTTGTTGAATAATCTCTACTGCTTTACTCAAAAGTTTAATACCAAGATGGCCTGCCCATGGAAATTTTTCTACTTCATCCGGAATTACCGAACACACATCCACTTTCTTTGTGATGTTAGCTTTTATGAGACAATAATTTTTTCTATCCACCCCAATCAAAGCTTGTGCGGCCTGTTCCAGATTGCCAATGGTAGCCGATATTCCCCATATCAGTAGATTATGCCTGTAAGATTTAAGCCTGCTTATTGCCAACTCCACCTGGACACCTCTTTTGGAGCCTAGTAATTCATGCCATTCATCTACTACTACTGCCTGCAGGTGCCTGAAAGGCGCCATTGCATCTTTCTGCGAAAGCATCAACATTAGGCTTTCAGGTGTGATGATAAGTATCTCTGGAGTTTGTTTTCTTTGTCGTTGCCTTTCTTTGGCAGGCGTATCACCAGTGCGCAACCCTACATTCCACGGCAAAGAAATTGCATCGCACACCTCTTGCATGGCTCGCTGTAAATCTTTTGCCAAAGCGCGAAGCGGAGTAATCCATAGCAGGCGCAATCCATTATTGCGGGTGGTTTGCCATGCAGCATTACCGTTAATGAATGAAATAATAGCGGGAAAAAATAAGGCGTAAGTCTTTCCGCAACCGGTAGGGGCATTGAGTAAACCGCTTTTACCTTCAAGATAAGCCTGCCACGTCTGTAGTTGAAAAGGGAATGGATTTTTTCCGGTAGCTTGAAGGTAACTGGTGGCTATGACAAAACCTTCTGTTTCATACATACCTCTTATGCAACAACTGAAACAGAAAGAGGTTAAAAAAAAACGCCTCTCATATGAGGAGGCGTTTTTTTTTAATCAGTTCAGCGTAATTACTATTTGTTGATTTTGTCGCTGAGCTGCTTGCCGGCTTTGAAACGCACTACGTTTTTAGCCTTGATTTTGATTTCCTTGCCGGTACGCGGGTTACGTCCTTTGCGGGCTGCACGCTTAGCTACCGAGAAAGTTCCAAAACCAATCAACGTGATTCTGTCTCCTTTTTTCAGAGCAGACTCGATGCCAGAGAGAACTGCATCTAATGCTTCTCCGGCTTGTGCTTTGGTAATTCCGGCTGCTGCCGCGATTTTGTCGATAAGATCTCCCTTGTTCATAATGTTGAATTTTAAGTGAAATAATGCTGTTGATACTTCAAAGAAAGTAAGCTATATCAAGCTTTGCAAGCCATCATTTCCCCAAAAGTGTTGATAACTAAGGACTTTGAGATGCTAATAGCGCAGAGTGATTCATAAGTAATTGACTTTCTGATAGTTGCGAAGTGTTCTGCAAGGCTCTCCATAATAGAAGTATGTGGATATTTTTCAGAAACCATGCATATGCCATTACTGGTAATTAATCTACGGAGCAAGCCTGCGAATCGCCCATCCATCGTCAGTCAGATAATAAGCAATCCTGTCGTGGATGCGGTTTGATCTACCTTGCCAAAATTCAAAATACTCTGCATTTACTACGTAACCACCCCAAAATGAGGGTTTTTCAATATTACCTTCTGCCTTTTTTTGTTCAAATAAATCCTCTAAATACTTTCTGGATTCTACTATCTGACTTTGAGGTGAGATAATAGCTGCAATTCTGTTTTCATATGGACGAGAGTCGAAATATTCCCGAGATTGATGTTCACTGATCTTTTCTATTTTTCCTTCTATGCGAACTTGTCTTTCCAATATATCCCAATAAAACAATAAAGCAACATGCGGGTTTTCATCTATCTCCTGGCCCTTTCTGCTATTATAGTTGGTATAAAAAATAAATCCTTTTTCGTTGATTTCCTTTAATAAAACGATACGCGCTGAAGGCTTTCCTTCTTTATCCGCAGTCGCTAAAGTCATGGCATTCGGTTCGTATATCTTAGCCTTGATAGCCTCATCCAACCAAATTTTAAATTGTTCAAAGGGATTTTCATATACCTCCTTTTCGCTCAGGTGATATTTGCGATAATCTTTTCTCAGTTCGTGTAGTTTCATAAATTTTCTTTAAAGACTAGAAACAATTTAACGGAGCACTGGTTTTTAAATGCTGTAAATGTATTTATATACACAATAAAAATTATATAGTGATCAAAACAGCATTATCTACTTTTATTCCCAGCAATGTTGCAGCCTTACCTTTGTTTATAGCAATTTCAAGAAATCCGTTGCTGTTAAACAAAGCAAGCAAATCGCCTTCGCTCACACTTTTATAGTGAAGCGATATTTCGCTTATGGCAAGCTGGTTAATTGAAATTTTAAAAGGTTTACCGCCCACAAATGCATCAAATTGATCTTTATGAATATCGGTTATGGCATTCCCAAATGTGTCAATAGCTACCACACTTCCTTTAAGTATGTTATTTCTTACAGTGGGTTTAAGAAGATTTTTAATTCTGAATTCAGTGAAGGGTTCAGTAAATGTGTCTAAGGATTTTTTGCCTGATGCAACAGCACACGCTAAAGCTACGCTTTTAGTTAGCAACAAATCACTTTTATCTGTCCATTCTGGTTTAAGTGCAAAAACTTTATCAGAAAAACCATTTTGCAGAAGAGACAACAAGCCGTTATCAAAAGTTACGACTGTGTGATTGGCGTATTGTGCAATCAGCACTCTTGCTTTTTCAAAACCAGGATTTATGTGCACTACATGGATGGTTTTTTCAGGAAAAAAACGATAAGCCTGAGACAACTGATATGCAGCCTGTCTCAGGTCAAACGGTTTGATATGGATATTGAGATCTATCAAAGTGATATCGCTTAATTCATTGAGCAACACACCTTTTAGGGCAGCCACATAATAGTCCGATGAACCTAAATCGCTCGTAAGCGTTATAATTTGCATTATGGCTAATGTTAATCCGGTTTTAACTAACAAAGAAGTTTTTTCTTTTCATACTGTACAATAAAGAATAGTGGATAGCATGTGGAATAAATTTTTATACACGTCCTTCATCAAAAAAATTTATATATTAGTATTACACTAAATAGTTAAGCTTTGACTGAAATAACAGTTGAGATTGAAGGCATAGACCCTTTAGATTTTTTTGGTGTAAATAACTCCCGCTTCAACTTGATTAAAAAATCGTTCCCTACCATACGGATGGTTAGCAGGGGTAACAGCATTAAGGCCGAGGGCACAGAAGAAGAACTGCAGTTTTTTAAAGAAAAGATAGGGTTGATTATAGCTTCTATAGAGCGGTATGGCAAGCTAAGCGAGGAAAGGATAGAAAGCATTGTTCAGTCTGAAAGCAGGGAGATCGCCATACAAGAAAGCCCGTTTAAAGACGAAAAAAACATCATAGTATATGGCAATAACGGCCTTGTGGTAAGAGCAAGAACCGAAAACCAGAAACTGATGGTAAAGGAAAGCCACAAGAATGATGTGCTTTTTGCGATTGGCCCTGCAGGAACAGGCAAAACATATACAGCAGTTGCCCTGGCTGTGAAAGCACTGAAGGAAAAGAATGTGAAAAAGATTATACTTACCCGTCCCGCTGTTGAAGCCGGAGAGAGCTTGGGATTCCTTCCCGGTGATCTTAAAGAAAAAATTGATCCTTACCTGCGCCCGCTGTATGATGCTTTGGAAGATATGATTCCGGCCGATAAGCTAAAGTATTATATGGAAAACAGGATTATCGAGGTAGCACCATTGGCTTTTATGCGCGGCCGTACGCTCGACAACGCTTTCATTTTACTGGACGAAGCTCAAAACTGCACCGACCTTCAGCTGAAAATGTTTTTGACGCGTATCGGGCCAAATAGCAAATGTATCATCACCGGCGACCCCACCCAAATAGATCTTCCGAAAACGCAACATAGCGGATTGCACACGGCCATCAAAATTTTGCGGCACATTAACGGCATATCTTTTATCAAACTCACAGAAGAAGATGTAGTGCGTCATCGCCTAGTTAAAGATATCATCAGAGCTTACGACTCTCTTAACGACCATAAGCGTGAAACCGAAGAAATTTTGAAAAACCTCAAAGAAGAGATGTAAGTCTAGTCATTAACTTCTTCAGGAGTATGAAGTTTTTCAATTATATTTATTCTTCTAAGTAGTTGAGGTCTGCATGAAAGGTTTCGCGCATTCCTGAAAGAAAAGCAAACGCCACCCCCACACAAATCGCGCCAACGATTGCAGCAGAAGTGAGCGTAGAAGTATAGCCTTCAAAAAATCTAAACATTGCGGTTATCAAAACCAGTGAGCCGCGTGCGAAATTAGGTACAGAGGTTGCCACAGTGGCTCTGAGGTTTGTTCCAAATTGTTCTGCTGCCGTAGTAACGAATATCACCCAATAACCATGTGCAAACCCAAGAAAGAAGCATAACCAATATAGTAAAATATTGTTTATGCCATTAGCATTTAAATACAACAGAATTGAAAGCCCTGACATGGTAAGAAATACATACATTACTTTTTTGCGGCTCTGAAGACGCTGACTCAACAAGCCACTAACCAAATCCCCGGCAACCAGTCCGCCATATGCATACATAATTGATGTTCCAGCATTCACATCTCCGCTAACATTTAGCGCCCGCGCAAACTCAGGCGAAAAAGTAACAAGTATTCCGATAGTAAACCATGTAGGAAAACCAACAAACACGCAACGGAGATATCTGAAAAGTTTTTTATAATCGCGGAAAAGCGATAAAAAATCTCCGCGCGAGACGTTCACTTTTTTTGCATGTTCAAACATTCCTGATTCAGCCACTCCGATGCGCAAGGTGAGTAAGGCAAGGCCTAACGCACCTCCTATGAAATAACATGTCCTCCAGTCAAAAAACTTTGCAATAATACCGGCAGCAATCGCACCGGATAAGCCAACAACTGCCACTATCATCGTCCCAAGCCCTCTTTTATGTTGAGGAAGCTTTTCTGCCACCAGCGTTATTCCAGCACCAAGTTCGCCGGCCAGTCCTATGCCTGCAATGAATCTCCAAACTGCATACGCTTCAACACTATAAACAAATCCGTTAGCAATATTTGCTGCTGAATACATAAATATGGAACCGAACAACACGCTTAATCTTCCCTTTTTATCTCCCAGCACACCCCATAATATGCCACCAAGCAACATGCCATACATTTGCATATCTATGAGAAATAGCCCTACCGATTTAAGCGCATCGCCCGAATAACCTAAATCTACAAGGCTTGGAACCCGGACGATACTGAAGAGTAATAAGTCATATATATCTACAAAATAACCTAGCGCGGCCACAATTACCGCTGTAGAGAATAACTTGCCCTCATTTTGTTGCATCAGGTTGGCTTTTTGGTAAGCAATATTCTCTAGGGACAGAGAAAGAAAAAATCATCAGCAATTTTGATAAGCAGGGAAATAGCTTTTACATATAGAAAAAATACAATGCTCATATAAACAATTTTCATCTTTAGCTTATTAATTTATCTCTACATTTGAAACATATGCTTGAGAGCCTACTAATATTATGCAAACTATTTTGATTATTGGAGCGGGAAAATCAAGCGGTGCTCTGATTGAATACTTATCAAACCATGCAATGACGGACAACTTCCGGCTTGCAGTAGCAGATATCAATGATGATACTCTAGCGCGTATCCGTTCAGCTTATGGCAATGTAGATGTAATCCCAATCAAAACCTTTAGAAGACGAGGCCCTAACCCGCGCCATCCGCAGCAGCACTCTGGTAATTTCTATGCTGCCTGCTCAGAATGCACATCCATATTGCAGAGAAGTGTTTATCCGAAAAAAAACACCTCATCACACCTTCCTATATTTCACCCGATATGCAGGCTTTACATCGCCAGGTGAACGATGCCGGTTTACTCTTTTTAAACGAAATGGGTTTAGACCCCGGCATAGATCACATGAGTGCATGTGAGTGGATAGATCACGTACATGCACAAGGTGGAGAAATCATACATTTTAAATCTCATTGCGGTGGCCTGGTTGCTAAAGAAAGCAACGACAACCCATGGGGTTACAAATTTTCGTGGAACCCCCGCAACGTGGTGTTAGCTGGCCAGGGAAACGGATTCATCCGTTGGCGCGAAAACAATACTATTAAATACCTCCCCTATCACAGGTTGTTTGCTTCTGCTACAACTGTTGTATATAAAGGCGAAGCCTTTGACTCTTATCCTAATCGCGATTCTCTGGTATATATTGAGCCATATAAGTTGCAAAATGCTCAAACCGTGTATCGCGGTACTTTGCGCTATAAGGGATTCTGCAATGCATGGCATCAACTGGTTTATTTAGGCCTGTGCGACAACACCACCTTGCTCGATATCAATGAAAATGAGACCTATGCCTCTTTCCTTTTAAAGTTTTTAAAGGCAGAAAACAATCACGATATAGATAAAAAATTGGCCGAAGCTTTACAAATTTCTTCGGAAAGCGAAGCGTTTAAAAAATTAAAATGGCTTGGATTGTTGGAGAACAAAAAAATTCCGCTCACAGGACAACATACCGCTGCCCAGGTTTTGCAAACAATTCTTGAAGAAAAATGGAAACTCAAACCAGGGGACAAAGACCGTGTTGTGATGATTCACGAATTCACCTATAGGCTGAATGAAAAGCTGTTGGCCACCACTGCTGTACTTGATATAACCGGAACAGAACAGCACACTGCTATGGCCACTACAGTCGGATTGCCTATTGGTATTGCAGCAAGAATGATTATCCATAAAACCATTTCCTTAAAAGGGGTTATTCGTCCTGTTTGTTCAGAGATTTATTCTCCTGTTTTGAAACAGCTTTCTCAATGTGGCATTAATTTTAACATAAAGACTGTCGGCCTATAAAAGCGCAAACTTTTCCGCTTGCAGAATTAGTATGTAACTTTAGTAGCTGTTATCCTGTTAAGAGCAGAAGTATTTTTGTATTAAAATTTGAAGTATATGAAAATAGAACAAATTTATACCGGATGTTTAGCTCAAGGAGCTTATTACATTATTTCCGAGGGAGAAGCTGCAATAATTGACCCGCTTCGCGAAACAAAGCCATATCTTGAAAGATTACAAAAAGATGGCGTAAAATTAAAATACATATTCGAAACACATTTTCATGCTGATTTTGTATCCGGGCATATAGACCTCAGCAAACAAACAGGAGCGCCTATTATCTACGGACCAAATGCTAAACCGGAGTTCGAAGCTATTACTGCTAATGATGGTGATATATTTCCGCTTGGGAAAGTAAAGTTTAAAGTGTTGCATACTCCCGGACACACTCTGGAGAGTACAACTTACCTCTTGATTGATGAAAATGGCAAAGAGCATTGCATTTTCACTGGTAATACGCTTTTCTTAGGAGATGTAGGTCGGCCTGATCTTGCTCAAAAAGCAGCAGAAGTTAGTTGACGGAACTCGCAGGTCTGTTGTACGACAGTTTAATGAATAAAATCATGCCGTTACCAGATGAAGTTATCGTTTATCCGGCTCATGGAGCAGGCAGCGCCTGTGGAAAAAATATGATGAAAGAAACAGTGGATACCTTAGGAAATCAAAAAAAGGTGAACTATGCTTTGAGGCAGCCTAACAAAGAAGCGTTTATAAAAGCAGTTACCGAAGGCCTATTACCTCCTCCGCCATATTTTGGTATGAACGTAGTCATGAACAAAAAAGGTTACGAATCTTTTGAATCTGTTATGAATAAAGGAATGCGCCCTCTCACGGCAGATGAATTGGAAGCTGTTGTGGAATCCACAGGTGCGTTGATCCTGGACACAAGGGATAATCAAGAGTTCTATAAGGGTTTCATTCCTCAATCTATAAACATAGGCCTAAATGGTGATTTCGCTCCATGGGTAGGCGCTTTGATAGGCGATGTGCGCCAGCCTATTGTGCTAGTTACTGCTCCCGGAAAAGAGGAAGAAAGTGTTACCCGCCTTGCACGCGTAGGCTTCGATAATGTACTTGGGCATTTGAAAGGTGGATTTGAAACATGGAAACAAGCCGGCAAAGAGATTGATACTATCAATCGCATCTCTGCCCAAAAATTCGCAGAAGTAGTAGATATAGAAAACGATATGATTATTGATGTGCGCAAAGAGACTGAATACGCTGCAGAGCATATAGAAAATGCATACAACAAACCTTTGGCATATATTAACGAATGGATACGCGATATTGACCCTAAAAAGCATTTCTTTATGCATTGCGCCGGAGGTTATCGCAGCATGATTGCAGCAAGTATTCTGCAAGGGCGGGGCTACAGGAATTTCACTGAAATAGAAGGTGGTTTCAAAGCCATTGCACAAACTTCTGTGCCTAGAACAGATTATGTATGTCAAAGCAAAACGATGAAACTTTAATCCTGAAATTCGAAATATTTATCAACGTTAATTATAGCAGGCAATTCATTTAGCCTGCTTTTTTGTTTATGAGCGCATTGTCAACTACCAAAACTATTCGCCTCGGGTTAAAAGAAAACTGGCCGCAATTTCTCTTGTTCTTTTTTATCAATGCTTTGGTAGGCGGCTTGGTTGGGCTGGAAAGGACTATTATACCAAAATATGCTGAGGAAACCTTTTCTATCACTGCCAATACTGCGTTGTTGTCTTTTATCATTGCGTTTGGAATATCTAAATCGGTTACGAATTATTTTACCGGTAAGTTGTATATGCAACTTGGTGGGAGAAATCTTCTCATCTCAGGTTGGCTACTAGCAGTGCCAGTACCTCTGTTGCTTTTGTACGCTCTCAATTGGACTTATGTAATTGTGGCTAACGTTTTGTTGGGAATAAGTCAGGGAATAACGTGGAGTTGCACTGTAATGATGAAAATTGATTTAGTAGGAGCCAGACAAAAGGGGTTAGCAACGGGTTTGAACGAGTTTGCAGGATATGTTTCGGTAGGCTTCGTTGCATATCTGACAGCCGC
>JAVQWQ010000064.1:0-11836 GCA_033578915.1 Chitinophagales bacterium
GCAGAAAACTAAAAAATACTACGAACTAAAAGAGGAATATAAACGCGCAAGTCTTTCGCTCTCCAAATTTCTAATCCAGGATTACCGTTTGAAATTTGAAACGCTGGAGCAAGAGCGCAGAAGGCTTGAGATTGCCGGCGCAGAATATGAAGCCAATATTGCAAAACTGGAGGCAAACCTTCAGCACGAAAAGGCACAAAATCTTGAGAAAGAAAAAGCGCTTTTTGCAGTTCAAAAGAAGCTCAATGATTTATTGGCCGGCGTGGGCGACAAAGAAAATGAAAGAAACCTTTTGCAGTCTCAAATTAAATATTCAGGAGAAAAAGCGGAAACAGCCAGACAAGCCCTGAAAGAGGCCGAAGAGCAAATCAGGCATCTTTCGCTTTCGCTGGAGAAGCTCAACGCTGAAAAAGAAAGCGAAAGCGCTTTGTTGGAACAAAAACGCACAGAGCTTGCTGCATTAGAAGAAAATCTGGAACAAATCCGCAATCAACATGCTTCATATAAAACCGTATTGGCAGAAGAGCAAAAACTATACAGCGAAAAGGAGCGACAGATATTTGAACTTGAGAAAAAGCTTGCTGTCAATCGTTCCGGAAACGAAAGCCTGCAGCGCGACCTTTTTCAAAGCGAACAGGATGTGGAAGCAAAACGCAAAGAATTAGAGCAACTGACACATAGCCTACAACTACTTGAAAAGCAAAAAGAAGATGCCGAGGCAGAGCTGCAAAACCTGCTGACTCGTTTTGAAGAAGAAAAGTTACAAATCGAAGCTCTGGAAAAAGAGATTGAAAAATTAAGAACTGAACTTACCGCAGAAGTTAGGCTCCTGGATGCCAAACACAACGAATATGAGCTTACGCGCAGTATGGTTGAAAACATGGAAGGTTTTCCAGAGGCAATAAAGTTCCTTAAAAAAAATCCCAGGTGGGTTAAAGAAGCCCCGCTTCTAAGCGATATTATTTACTGTGCCGAAGAGTATCGCGTGGCTTTGGAGAACTATTTGGAGCCATTCCTGTCGCATTATGTGGTTGATACCACCGAAGATGCTTTCGCTGCAATCAATCTTTTGAGCGAAGCAGGAAAAGGCAAAGCCAACTTTTTTATCCTAAAAGATTTTGAAAAGTTTAATCCTTCTCAACCCCTTATTTTGCCGGGCGCAATAGCAGCCACTTCATTAATTGAAATTGAACCGAAGTATAAAAAGCTGGCTGTCTATTTGCTCGATAAAGTGTTTATTGTAGATGAGAACGCTTCTTTTGATGCTTCATCGCTGGATGAGCTCGCCGGCAAGGCAGTGCTTATTTCAAAAAATGGACGCTTTGTGAGGCAGGAGTACTCGATAAGCGGTGGTTCAGTTGGCCTTTTTGAAGGTAAAAAAATTGGCAGAGCTAAAAATCTTGAGAAACTTAAAAACGAAATTGAACAATTAGAGCAAGTTACTCGCGCATTACATCAAAGATTGAGTGAGCGCCAACAGTTATGTAATAATCTTAAAGCCTCGCCACTGCCCGGAAAAATTGAGCAAAAAAGAAAGGAATTGAGCGAGTTGGGCAACAAGCTTGCAGCTAAACAAGCCAGCATACAAAGCCTGGTTCGTTTTCTTGAAACAGCCGATGCTAAAAGCAAGAATATCAGCGCTCGTTTACAGGAGTTGTGCAACGAGGTGGAAGAAATCAATCAGCGCCTTGATATTCTGAGAGGCGAACAGCAACAACTAAAGAAACAACTGGAACAGGCCGATAAAAATCTGGTTGAAATTACAAACCAACTTAGTGAAGCCTCATCGCGTTTCAACCATAAAAACATCGAATTTCATCAACAGCTTAACAGAGTAAATTCTCTGACACAGGAAATCAGTTTTAAAACATCGCAGATAGAAAGCCTCACAATTCAAAGCCAACGCAACTATGCGGTAATCGAAGAATGTGAAAAACAGATGGCAGAAGCCACATTAAAGCTCCGCGACCTCGAGCGCTCTCTATTGCAGGGGTATGCAGACAAAGGCACGCTGGAAACTGAAATAGCTGAGGCTGAAAAAGATTTCTACCAATCGCGTGCCGCGATAGGAGATTTAGAGCAACAGTTAAAGGAAGTTTCGCGACAGAGAGAACAAAATCAATCACTCTTTGCCTCCAATACCGAACAAATCAACGAGCTTAAAATATCGCTAACCGGCCTTAAAGAGCGCCTTAGCTTAGAGTTTGGCATAGATATCAACGAAATACTTAATGCAGAGCCTGATACAAATACTACCAGGCATGAAGCAGAAGAGGAAGTAGCCAGAATAAAAAAACGCCTCGAAAATTTTGGTGAAATAAATCCTATGGCTATTGAGGCCTATGAGGAAATTAAAGCGCGATATGACTTTATCGTATCGCAAAAAAAGGACCTTGAGGCCGCAAAAAATTCGCTCATGGATACCATTCAGGAAATAGAGCATACCGCTAAAGAGCGTTTTACAGAGGCTTTTGCCAAAATAAGAGAGAATTTCATAAAAGTATTTCGTACGCTATTTAGCGAAGAAGATCAATGCGACCTATATTTGGTTAATCCTGACGACCCACTCGAATCAAGGATTGAAATTGTAGCCAAACCCAAAGGAAAAAGGCCTACTGTGATTGACCAGCTTTCGGGCGGTGAAAAAACGCTTACAGCAACGGCATTGCTCTTTTCGCTGTATCTGTTGAAACCTGCACCCTTCTGTATTTTCGATGAAGTTGATGCCCCGTTGGACGATGCCAACATTGCCAAATTCAACAAAATTATTAGGGAGTTTAGCAAAGATTCGCAGTTTATTATTGTAACCCATAACAAGAACACTATGGCCGCAGTAGAGGCTATCTATGGCGTAACAATGCCTGAAACAGGCGTTAGCAAAGTGGTGCCTGTAAACTTTAGCAGCCTAAATTGATTTACAAAATCTTTATTTGATATTTAATAAAGGTATATTTATGCGAGAATGTACCAGCCTGAACTTTCATTAATATTACCATGCTATCGTCCTAAACCAGGCTGGGTACAAACTATTAAGTCTGAAGTTGAATTTTTTGAAAACCTAGGAATAAGATTCGAGATTGTTTTAGTGAATGATGGAGATGGAGAGCATATCACAAGCGAACTACAACTATCATTATTGGATAGGTTTGATTTTTTTACAATAATTAATTATAGTAATAACAAAGGCAAAGGATATGCTTTACGGGAAGGGGTGAAGGCAGCCAGGGGAAAGTGGATTATCTATACAGATATTGATTTCCCTTATACGCGGCAGAGTTTTTTAAGTATTTTACATGCTTTACAAAATGGAGCTGATTTAGCTGTTGGTGTCCGCAGTAGTGATTATTATCGTTCTGTTCATCCAAGCCGGCAGGCGATTTCATGGTTGCTTCGGTTGATAAGTAAAACAATTTTTCGCTTGCCCACTGGCGATACGCAGTGCGGTTTGAAAGGATTTAACACTAAAACAAAACCTTATTTTCTGCAAACAACTATAAACAGATATTTATTTGACCTTGAGTTTCTTAGAATAGCTTCTCGTTCAGGATTGAATATTGTCTTGTGCGATGTGTATCTTAAACCCGATATATATCTGCCGCCTATGCCCTTAACAGTTCTGCTGACCGAAAGCATTAATCTTTTCAGGATAATGCTGCGTTAGCTTCTAGTTTGACACATCTAAAATATTATCAGCGTTTTAAAAAAAGATTATCATTGCTATGAACTAAGTCTATTTTATGAAGCAAGAAAACTGGGGCTCTCGCATCGGCTTGATACTTGCTATGGCAGGCAATGCGGTTGGTTTCGGAAATTTTCTTCGTTTTCCGGTGCAAGCCATAAAAAACGGAGGTGGAGCTTTCATAATTCCATACTTGGTATGTTTTATTTTAATGGGTGTCCCATTACTCTTGGTAGAATGGGGGATGGGTCGTTATGGCGGCAAACATGGACATCATTCTACTCCTTTCATCATGGCTATCATGGGAGGAAAGCGATTCTGGAAATATTTGGGCGTGTTTGGCATCTTCACCAATATAGCGGTGGCTGCCTACTATTGTTATCTTGAGTCATGGACATTAAGCTATGTATTCCATAGTATTTTGGGCACATTTTCAGGTATGTCTTCAGAGCAAATTGCATCTTTTTTCGGCAATTATGTGAGCCTCACCAGTATTGAGCCATTCTTTTTTTGGGTATTATGCCTGCTCATTAATACATGGATTCTCTCACGCGGGCTGGAGGGAGGAATCGAAAAAGCCGCAAAAATAGGGATGCCGCTGCTATTGATATTTGGGCTTTTTTTAGCTGTGAAAGGTGTTACTATTAAGGCAGGGCATCAAGGAGCTTCTTTTGATGGTACTGTTGGGTTAAATTTTCTTTGGACACCGGATTTCAAATCTATTTGGGATGCAAAAGTCTGGCTGGCTGCTGCGGGCCAGATATTCTTTACACTTTCGGTAGGCATGGGTTCTATACAATGCTATGCGTCTTATTTACGAAGCAAAGACGATGTGGCGCTCAATGCCATGAGCGCAGGTTGGATGAATGAATTTGTAGAAGTAGTGCTAGGCAGCGCGATTGTCATTCCCATTTCCATTGGTTATCTTGGGATAGATAAAGTGATTGAAATGACCCAAACAGGCGGTTTAGGCTTAGGCTTTAAGACTTTGCCATACCTCTTTCAGCAATGGGGAAGCACCATGGCTACACTGGCAGGTGTGATGTGGTTTGGTTTGCTGTTTTTTGCAGGCATCACTTCTTCGCTGGCCATGGGTGCTCCATGGATTAGTTTTATGCGCGATGAGTTTGGATGGAGAAACAGCCAGTCTGCCTGGATATTTGGCATCATTATTCTTCTTTTGGGCTTCCCTGCTGTGGTATTTTTCAATCAAGGTGTATTTGATGAGTATGACTACTGGGCAGGAACGGTAAGTTTAGTCGTGTTTGCATTAGCAGAAATTATTCTTTTCGGCTGGATTTTTGGAATAGATAAGGGTTGGAAGGAAATTACAGAAGGCGCTGAAATCAAAGTTCCGATTGTGTTTAAATACATTATTAAGTTTGTTACTCCATTGTTTATTGGAGCGGTTTTCATTGGCTCGCTGCCTGATATTATCGGAAAAATAAGAGGAGAAAGTTCAGTTTTTGTAAATATGTCAAGAATATTGCTTCTGCTGGTTTTCGGAGCCATATGCGCAATGGTGAGAAGCGCGCATAGAAAAAGGCAAAGAGAGGGGAGAAATTTGTCAGGTTAAATTTTTGTTATTTTACAATGTTTGACTTTAGACCTTGACTTTTTTAATATATTTAAAAAAGCATACAACCGTTATGAAACAAATATTTGCCTTGAGTTCAATGATTTTAATATTATCAGCTTTTTTAAATTCTTGTAACAAAAAAGATAACGATAAAATTAATTCTGAATTTTCATTCAAGGTAAATGGAGTGTTGGTAACTTCAGAAGTGCATAATGCCAGTGTGAGCCTAATCAATGGTTCTTTGGTTACCAATATTACCAGCAGCATGCACAAAGACAAACGAACCATAAATATCAACATTAATGCCGTGAAAGCGGGGACTTATCCTTTTGTGTCGGGTACCAATCAGCCAAATACTGCCTATGGAATTTATTACCCCAGTTATGACAATCTTTTTGATACATACAGCTTTGAAAGTGGCAGCATTACAATTAGTTCTATAGATACTGTTGCCCGCACCATCAGTGGCACTTTTAGCGGTAAGGTTCGGAACAGTTCATCTGCCACCTTCGATATCACAGAAGGTAAATTCTCCAGCAATAATCTTCGCCGATTCTAAAAATCGTTTTGTTCCATTAAGCAGGCAGAGAAAATAACTCTTGCACAACTTTATTTTATACTTTCGCAATATATTATTTAATGCCTTGCTGAAATACTGATGCTATTTAATAGCGCTATTTCTTTTTTCAAATGGTTCCGTAGTACAAAGGATAGTATGGAGGCCTCCGGAGCCTCAGATTCAGGTTCGATTCCTGACGGAACCACTAAAATGCGTTTTATCCCGCTATTTGATTTCAGAATGAAATCAACATACAAACTGTTCTTTGTTTCAGGAAATAAAATACTTTAATGGAAATTAAAAGTTCCGATGTAAAAGAATTCTATGATGAATTCATTGCAGAGCAAATTAAAGATGCATACAACCGCAGGCATTTTCTGATGCTTGAACATCTGAAAAAGCTTGGCCTAAATGCCCATTCAAATGTTCTTGAAATAGGTTGCGGCATTGGAGTGATTACTTCACTAATCGCAAACTGTGCAACTGAGGGTAAGATATTTGGTATTGATATTAGCCCACGCAACATTGATTTTGCACGAAAAATCGTAAAGCAGTCAAATGTTGAATTTGCTCAAGGCGATGCGGTGTTATTTAATTATCCCGCTTATCCATATGATTTTATTACGCTTTTTGATGTGCTTGAGCATATCCCTGCAGAGCTTCATGCAAAGCTCTTTCAAAAGCTCAGTTCACTTTGTAATGAAAACACTACTATCATAATAAATATTCCCGCACCTGAATTACTTCAGTATTTTATTGATAAAAAAGATCCCAATCTGCAGATACTCGATCAGCCGCTTTCAGCAGACTTCATTTTGAAAAATGCTTACGATAACGGACTTCGGCTAACTTTTTTTGAGGAATACGGAATATGGCACGATAGAGAATATCATATCATGTATTTCAAAAAGCGCAACCCCATTGCTAAGCCAGAAAAGATACATTATAACTTATGGCAACGAGCCTTGGCCTACGCAAAGCGCCGGTATTGGAACGCTCAGATTAAACATGAGTAAATATTGTTGATGCATTGCTGATGAATGTGAAAACAGATGTGCGGAATCACAGGCTTTGTAAATTATGGCTCTAAACTGTCGTCAAATATTGTCCGGGAAATGTCTGCCGCTATTGCCAGACGCGGCCCCGATGATACCGGTGCGGAGTATTTTGAAACGCCTTGGGCGCAGATAGCGTTTGGATTCAGGAGGCTTAGTATCATTGACCTTTCTGAGCGCGGCCATCAGCCCATGTTTTCATCAGACAAAAGGTTTTGCATAGTGTTCAATGGCGAAGTGTATAATTATGCAGAAATAAAAGTGGAGTTACAAAAAAAAGGATACATTTTTAGCTCCGATACCGATAGTGAGGTTGTGCTCTATGCTTTTGCAGAATGGGGAAAAGAATGCGTGCATCGGTTTAATGGTATGTTTGCATTCGCTGTTTTCGACAGTGTAAAGAATAATTTGGTATTATGTAGAGACAGGATGGGAGTAAAGCCGCTTTATTACTTTCATACATCGAAGCACTTTGTTTTTGCATCAGAACTAAAATCCATATATAAATATCCTTTTTTTGAGAAAAAAATTACCCTCTGGAGCGTAGGCAACTATTTGGCGAATGGTTACATTGATGCTCCGCACTCTATTTTCGAGCACACGGCTAAGCTCTCTCCCGGCCATTTTTTGGAATTGGAAATTGCTACCAATAAGAAAACAATAACGCGCTATTGGAGTATTTACGATTGTTATCGCAAGCCTAAACTTCAAATAGATTATAATACTGCTAAAGATGTGTTAGAAGAAAAAATGTCGAAGGCATTTCAATATAGGCTGATTGCCGATGTGCCGGTTGGTGTTTTTCTCAGCGGTGGATATGACAGCTCAGCGGTGGCAGCCATATTGCAAAAGCGCTGTAGGAGGCACATCAACACTTTTACTATTGGCTTTCGCGAAACGGACTTCGATGAATCTCATCACGCCCGAGCAGTAGCACGCCACTTGGGCTGCACTCACCATGAACTCTTATGCACCCCTGATGATGCACTTGGATTGTTAGACCACTATTCAGAAGTTTATGATGAGCCGTTTGGAGATACTTCTGCATTGCCTACTATGTTGGTAAGTAAACTTGCACGTGATTACAGTGTAAAAGTTGCCCTTTCGGCCGATGGAGGAGATGAATTATTTGCAGGGTACAACCGCTATGCTAATGCACTGAAGAAAATTAAACTACTGGGTTGGCTGCCAGGCACTTTCCACTATTTTTCCAAAATGTTTCCTTTGAAGGAAGATTTGCAATACGAAGATAAATTCGGTAAGCTTACTGAATTTCTTAAAGCAAAAGAGGCAGCAGAGAAATATGCTATTATCATAAAATCTTTTTCAGATCGTTTGCTCAGAAAGTTGTTGAAAGAACAGCACAATTATTCATATCACATAAAAGCGAACGAAGATCTATCTTCAGTAGCGTTGTTGGAGCAAATTCTAGCCTACGATGCCCAAACATACCTTGCAGATGATATACTTCATAAAGTGGACAGAGCAACAATGGGCATGAGTATAGAAGGGAGAGAACCGTTTCTTGATGTAGAGTTGATAGAATTTGTTGCACAACTTCCGGTTCACTTTAAAACTAACCAAGGACTTACAAAAAGAATCCTGAAAGAGATTGTTTGGAAGTATATTCCTAAGAATATGATGGAAAGGCCCAAGCATGGTTTTGGCATACCTTTAGAGCAATGGCTGCGTAACGAGCTCAGAGAACAGACAGAGTTTTATTTTTCTGAACAATTTATCAACGCTCAGCAAATCTTCTGTCCACGCTTGATTTCAAAAATGAAAAATAGTTTTCTGCAGGGAAAGGATATTCCGGGCGAGCGCGTAGGCCGTCTTTTTCTTTTTCAAAAATGGTGGCATAGATGGATAAAAAATTAAGCCAATGCATTGAGCAGCAGTGTTGCCCTTCTGTTTAAAGGATACAAATCCTTTATTCTGTTGCGGAAATAATCTCTCAACGCTTCATTTTTCTCGCGCAGCGCAAACTGTATTATTTCTGCAAGCGCATTTTTATCTTTCTTGTATAAAATAAATCGTTCGTCTCCAATGATATCAGGAATGCCAAAAACGTTGCTGCCAATAGGGATGCAACCGCATAATATGGCTTCGCACAAGGCATTGGGAAAGCCCTCTGCAACAGATAGCTGAAGATAAATATCTGCCTTTGAATAATAGTCTCTAAGTTTTTGATATGGAACGTGGGGAATCAACAAAATATTTTTCGGTATATTATTTGCAGGAAGTTCAGATGCACCTATAATTACAAATGTGTAGTCCGAAAATTTATCGGCAACTTCCAGTAAGAGATCTATACCTTTAAGCAAAAACTCTCTTTGTCGCTGCAGATTTGAGCCAACAGTGAGTATCCATTTATTTCTTTCTTGCCCGGATGGATGCCAAAATGTTACATCATATCCATTCTCTATTACTATGCTTTTAAACTTTAACTTTTCGTTTCTGCAAAGATTTGCATAACCCTGCAATGGATATTTAGCTTTAAAATAGCTGTACTGACTCGATACTAAGGAGCCGTGCTTGGGAAGTATCTTGTAACAATATCTAAGCGAAAAACAAGTCGCTACTTTTAAAAAAGGCCGTGAGTGATTTCCATAACCTATTTCAGGGAAGCAATGAGCATCAGTTCCGCCAACCATGATATAACAGCGCTTCCTGAATAATTTACAAATCAATACCGGCAATATACTATGATACTGTGCAAAAGCAACATATACAAAACGATACCCTCTGATTTTTCTTACTAGAAAAAAAAATTGATCTGCCAGTTGAATAAAAATTCCTATCCCTTTCTTGCTTTTAAAATGGTAAACATCTGTTTCATATTCTCGTTTTAGAATATTGATGTCGTGAGACACAAAGGAGGCACTGTCCGGATATATTATCAGGCATTTAGTATGCTTATCCACTGGATTTAAAACATATTATATTGTGAAACTTCTTTTTAAGATTAATTGAATATCATCGATACAAATATCATCTGCTAAAACAAATTCTGTTGAAAACTGCTTCCTGTTGGTTGGCGCGGTATTTCCCATTCAACAGTGTCTCCGGGTTGCAGTCCTTGCTGTATTGAATCAGTACGCTCTTCCTTTAGCTCTTCTATTTCTCCGGCCACAATGTATGGAGTGAGCCGATTGCCAAGAGCTTTCCATCCTTTAACATCTACAATATTTGCAAGATATTCGGTTACTTCATGCTTTTCTTTAGCCTTACCTTTAAGAATATAAAACTTTACTTGCGGATTTCCTTCGCTGCTAAAAACAGCAAGCCTGCTTTCGGGATGGTCGCTAATGATAGATGATTTTACCCGTTCAGCCTTTAACTCAATCTTGAATCTTTTTACGTACCAATGTTTACTGTTTCCATCAAAATATACCGCACTATATATTTTTTCGGGATTAAACTTTTCTACTTTCAGTATTTCAGAGATTTCATAACGGTTAGTCAGTTCAAAGTCAGTTAGTTCAACGTTTCCGTTTTTGTAAACAACAAGTATTTTATCTTCTGTATCAAACTCTCCGAGAAAAAGTCCTCTTCGGTCGCGATTTAATCGGCCAAATTGCTCGTCAAACCATATCTCTATTCCCCCGAGCGCCGAAGCGCCTTTTTCTTTAAGCTGAATTTTTCTCACAGGAAATTTTGTGAGAATGTTCCCTTGCGCCTGCCGCCCTTTGATATCAATAGAACCAAAATCGAAAGTGAATTCTTTGATTCGTGCCGTGCAACCCGGTTGAAGCTGAACGGTCACTATTTCGCTTTCACTGTTGGGGTTGCAAGAAAAGTAGAGCACTTTGCTTCCCGGGTTTCCTTGCGTAAGATCATATTCTGTGTTTCGTGTAACAGACGTTACTCTAAAGCGTTTTACAAAAGTGCGTTTGCTTGCCCCATCGTAATAGGCCATGTGATATGTAGTCCGCTCATCGTTCTTTTTCCAAACAGCAACATGGATTATATCCTTACCCACAAATTTTTTCTCTTCTACACGAAACACCATCATTTTCCCGCTCCGCGTAAAGGCGATGATATCGTCCATGTCAGAACATTCGCATACGAATTCATCTTTTTTCAGCCCCCATCCCACAAAGCCTTCAGCCTTGTTTACATACAACCGCGTGTTGTTAAACGCAACGGCTTTCACCTCAATGTTTTCAAAACTGCGCAGCTCTGTTTTGCGTTCCCTGCCTTTACCATATTTGCGAATCAGTTCTTCGAAGTATCGTATGGTATATTCTGTAATGTGTGCCAGATGATATTTGGTTTCCTCAATCTGCTGCTCCAAAGACTTGATAGCTTCATCAGCTTTAAAGGAGTCGTATTTTGATATGCGCTTTATCTTTATTTCTGTTAGCCGTATAAGGTCTTCGCGTGTTATTTCTCTTTTAAAAAGCTTGCGATAAGGTTTTAAACCTTTATCTATTCTTTCAAGAACCTCCTCAAAAGTTTCTGCCTCTTCAATATCGCGATAGATGCGCTTTTCAATGAAAATTTTCTCCAACGAAGCAAAATGCCAGGACTCCTGCAGTTCATTGAGTTTTATCTCCAGTTCCCTTTGCAGCAGGTCGCGGGTGCGATGAGTGCTCTTGCGAAGAATTTCTTCAACGGTGCAAAAGAGCGGTTTTTCATTCTCAATCACACAGGCGTTTACGCTAATGCTCATCTCGCAATCCGTAAAAGCATACAGCGCATCAATGGTTTTATCGGTATCTACCCCTGGTTGCAGCTCTATATTGATCTCAACCTTTTTAGCCGTATTATCCGTTATTTTTTTGATTTTAATTTTTCCCTTCTCATTGGCTTTTAATATACTTTCAATTAGTAAGCCTGTGGTGGTAGAGAAAGGTATTTCTGTGATAACCAGGTTTCGCTTGTCTGCAACTTCTATCTTTGCTCTCACTCTAACTTTTCCCCCTCTCGCGCCATGACTATATTCGCTTACATCGGCCATG
>JAVQWQ010000064.1:11846-12102 GCA_033578915.1 Chitinophagales bacterium
CCACTTCTTTGCCTTTTAGCACATCAATAGAAGCCTGGCAGAGCTCGATAAAATTATGAGGCAATATTTTTGTAGAAAGCCCTACGGCTATCCCGTCTGCGCCTTGAGAGAGCACTAAGGGAAATTTTGCCGGCAAGGTAACCGGCTCTTTTTTTCTGCCATCGTAGCTCAGTTGCCACTCGGTTGTTTGAGGGTTAAAGAGTACCTCTTTGGCAAACTTAGACAGTCGTGCCTCGATATAACGAGGAGCAGCAGC
>JAVQWQ010000065.1:0-11912 GCA_033578915.1 Chitinophagales bacterium
TCATGGGGGTAGGTCCGCAGATAAAAAACTCTGCATTGGTAAAGTTCATGTTTGTATTTTCCCTTAGCAGGCGCAGCGCCATTTCTTTTACAATATATCCGTGATAAGGAGTAAAAGAAGAGGGATTGTCCAGCACATGCACTACTTTTAGCCTGTCTGGATACTCATTGAGCAGGAGATTTAGCCTGTCTTTGAAAATTATACTTTCCTCATCTCTGTTGCCGTAAAAAAGAGTTACCTTGCTTGATGGCTCAGCTATTAAAACGCTTTTGAGAATACTCATCAAAGGTGTAATGCCGGAACCACCGCCAAATAAAACGTAATGCTTGCTGTTTTCCCGATGTAATGGCGTATGAAAGTTTCCCATAGGCACCATTACTTCCAGCTCATCTCCGGCTTTAACATTTTGGTTAATAAAGACTGAGCCTTTACCTCCAGGAACTTCTTTTACTGCTATGGCAGGAGGCTCATTCATATAAGGAGAACTACAAAAACTGTAACTCCGGTTTACCTGCTCTCCATTGATATGCAATTTGAGTGTAATGTATTGTCCCGGTATGTATTGGTACAAGCTTTTTAAAGATTCAGGTATTTCAAAAACTACACTTACACAATCCTTTGTTTCGCGATTTACAGAAGCAACCTTTAACTTATGAAATTTGCTCATTGCAGAGAAAGGGTTTAAAGAAACTTTTTCTTAACAGTAATGCTCAAATACTTTTTTCAAATGTTCAGAAATTGTCTCAGCAGAGTTTCCTTCAATCTGATGACGTTCGATAAAATGAACCAGTTTGCCATCTTTAAATAAGGCCATAGAAGGCGATGATGGCGGATAAGGTAATGTATATTGGCGCGCGCGTTCTACGGCTTCTCTGTCCACTCCGGCAAATGCAGTTACGAGTCTGTCGGGCAATTTTGAACTGGTTTTGATGGCCAGTTTTACTCCCGGCCGCGCAGCACCTGCAGCGCATCCGCATACCGAATTGAATACTAAAAAGGTAGTGCCGCTTTGGTTTTGAAGCACTTCATCTACTTCTGCTGCTGTGGTCAGTTCTTTAAATCCAATTTCTGTAAGGTCTGCCTTCATCGGGGCTACTAATTCCTGTGGATACATATGGATTTTGTTTTAAGTTTATAAAGTTTATAAAAAACCAAGTTCTAGTTTTGCTTCTTCGCTCATCATATCCTGCGACCATGGCGGGTCAAAAACCAGCTCCAAGGTAACATCTTTAACACCATTTACTGCCTTCACTTTTTCTTCAACTTCACCAGGCAAGCTGCCTGCAGCAGGACAATTTGGCGAAGTTAAAGTCATAACAATTTCAACTTCAAAACTAGGAAAAACATTTATCTCATATATAAGCCCCAGATCATAAATATTTACGGGTATTTCTGGGTCATATATGGTTTTTAAAACATCAATAACCGATTGTTTTACCTGGTCGGTTGTAAAAGAAAACTCTTCACTCATGTCAATAATATTTAAACGCCTCGCAAGGATTTTAGTTTAATCTCAACTACACATTATTAAAACTAACATCTTTAAAATAATAGAGCCATAGAGCAAGAAATTTTTAAACTGATTTAATAATTCTTATGTATATAAAATTATTAAATACCTTTATAAAAGAAACATCTCAAGGACCTTTATTACATTTGTAATATAAGTGAATTTCGCTGAATCTTCCGAAATGAATTTTTTTCGACTATCATTTTTTTTAATACTTGTTTCGGTATTTTTCACTAGTTGCAAAGATAAAGCCGACAACTTCGCAGTAGATTACGAATACGATTACTTTCCAACGGATTCTGGCCACTACATCATTTATGACGTTGATTCTATTCGCTACACGGCTTTGAAAGTAAGTGGCGGGAGTGGATTTATTCAAACGAATGACACTATCCGCTACCAGTTGATGGAATTTTATGCGGGCGACTTTTTCGACAGCGCACAAGGAATTCTTAAACATCGCATAGAATATTACAGGCGAAAATCGAAAGATCAGGCATGGCAAAACGATAGAGTATGGTGGGCAACAAAGACAACCACGAACATACAGCGGCAGGAAGATGATTTAAAATTTATTAAACTTATATTTCCTCCGCGCGAAGGCGCAAGCTGGAACGGCACAATATATATCCCAAAGACCGGCCAGTATGATTTTTTAGAGAACTGGAATTTTAAAATGACAGAAGTGGGAAGTCCAAAAGAAGTAGGTGCATTTAATTTTCCGCGCACACTTTTGGTTACCCATATAAACACCGGCGAAAGCAATCTTATCAGTTACCAACTAAGCCGTGAATTATATGCTAAAGGAGTAGGTATAGTTTACAAAGAGTGGGATAAAATAGATAAACAAGATGTGCTTTCAGGATGGGACAACCCTCAAAATGCCAATGGATTCCGAATCAGAATGAAGGTTGCAGACTATTTTCCTAAGTAACTGCGGCAATTATTCCGCAAACCATGAACTTTATGTATTAAAAATTTCTTTTAGTAATTAGTGATTTTTGAATGCTTGGACAGGCAAAAAAATTAATACTAACATTTGCTACAGGATTCATAATCCTGAAAATTGATGCCCAAATAGAGAAAATCTATTGGATACAGTTTAAAGACAAGAATACAAATATCCAACTACCTCCTGAATCTTTCTTGTCGCCGCGCGCCATTCAAAGGCGTGCAAAGCACAACATATCTGTTGCTGAAAATGATTATCCTGTCTATGAGCCATACAAGCAAGCCGTTTCAGCTATTGCTGATAGTGTAATTCACACACTTAAGTGGTTTAATGCCATAACTGTTGTTTTAAATAATTCTTTGCAGCTTCAAAATATTGCTGCTCTGCCATTTGTAAAGGAAGTGAAACCCATAACTTTTACACCTGCAGCATGGAAAGACCGTTCAGATAAGTTGGAACAAATTTCATATGAATTGCCGGAGACCGAAGATTCTGCTTTTTACGGAAGAAGCTATTCTCAACTCAAAATGATTCAACTTCCGCGACTGCATGAAATTGGTTACTGGGGCGATGGTGTTTTTATCGCGGTTTTCGATAATGGCTTCCGTCTTGTAGATTCTCTTGCCGCGTTCAGGCATTTATTTGAAGAAAACAGGATGAAATTCAGTTACAACTATCAAACACGTTCAACCAATGTTTTTGACGAAGGTAGCCACGGCACTCATGTGTTGTCTTGCATCTCTGCATACATACCGGGAAGCTATGTTGGCGCTGCACCGAAGGCCGATATTGCACTTTTTAAAACAGAAATAAATAACTCTGAAACCATCATCGAGGAATTCAACTGGGCAGAGGCTGCTGAAAAAGCCGACAGCCTGGGCGCAGATATATTCACCACTTCGTTGGGGTATAGTGTTTTTGAAAACGATTATGGCAATCACGATTATTTCGACATGGACGGAAATTCCACCGTAATAACGCGAGCATCGAACATTGCTTCTAGTAAAGGTATTTTGGTGTTTACCAGCGCCGGCAACGAAGGCGGCAGTTCGTGGCGTTTTATCACTGCTCCGGCAGATGGAAAAGACGTTGTTGCCGTAGGCGCAGTTCGTCCGGATCGCTCGCTTGCGCCATTCAGCAGCAGGGGGCCTAACGCCAGTGGAGCTATAAAGCCGGATGTATGTGCACAAGGAACCGCTGTCACATTGATCAGCACAGATGGAGCAATATCGCAAGGCAGTGGCACCTCTTTTGCTTGTCCGCAGATAGCCGGAGCGGCAGCCTGTTTGTTGCAGGCTGCGCCGGAAGCAACTGCTCCAATGCTGAAGCAAGCAATTTTGCGCAGTGGTCATCTATATGCTTCTCCTGACAACGACATGGGCTACGGAATACCAAATTTTTTCAAAGCGTTAATATACCTTTCTGAAAGAGAAAAACTACTTGAGCTCCCTTTCTCTGCAATCCTTTTTCCAAATCCCTTTCAACATAAATTAAACGTCTTGATTCAATCAAAAAAATCTGCTGCAGCACAAATTGAATTGTGGGATTTGATGGGCAGAAAGGTTTTTGCAGAAAGCGTACTACTGGACGAAAATGATGTAAAGATTATCAATCCCATTACAGGCAACTCTATTCTACCGGGTATCTATTATGCAACAGTCACTCTTAATGATGAAAAGCAAATATTCAGATTGATAAAAAATTCTGAACCCTGACACCTTTTATCTTCAGGGTAAATTATTTCCAGATATTTGTTTTGCTTGCAAAAAAGATATTTTTACGCTCTTTGTTAAATAATCATGAAGTTGGAGATAAAACAAGACGGAAATTTTCGTTATTGTGAAGCCGGAGAAGGACCTGTGATTCTCCTGCTTCATGGATTGTTTGGGGCGTTGAGCAATTTTACACAGGTAATAGAATATTTCTCAAAAAATCACAAGGTTGTGATACCCCTTTTGCCACTATATGAACTCGAACTGGAGAAATCTACTGTTACAGGCATGGTAGAGCATCTTGCAGAGTTTGTAGATACAAAAGGCTATAAAGACCTAAACCTGATTGGAAATTCATTGGGTGGCCATATTGCTATAATATATACGCTTCAACATCCTGAAAAGGTCAAAACCATTACGCTCACCGGAAGTTCAGGCTTGTTTGAAAATTCTTTGGGGGATACTTATCCCAGAAAAGGCGATTACGAATTTGTGAAGAAGAAAACACAAGATACATTTTACGACCCGAACATGGCAACTAAGGAATTAGTTGACGAAGTATTTGAAATTGTTAATAATCGAGATAAGGCTTTACGCGTGGTACTGATTGCCAAAAGCGCTGTTCGCCACAATCTTCGCGATGAGTTACATAAAATAAAAGTTCCGGTAAATCTAATTTGGGGAAAAAATGATACTATTACTCCGCCATTTGTTGCTGAAGAGTTTCATAAACTACTCCCCATATCAGAAGTTCATTACATAGACAAATGTGGCCATGCGGCTATGATGGAGCGTCCGGAAGAATTCAATGCATGTACACAACAATTTTTGACAAAATATTTACGTTAGGTTTTTCAACCTTATGTTTAAAAATAAGTCTTGTATATAGAAAGTAACAAGATTTTTTTAACTGCGTAAATATAATTAAAGCTCGAGCCATGTTTGCCAAGCAGCTAATTTGTGAAACTATCCCACCGCTGCGCAAAGATGAAACCGGCCAAAAGGCTCTTTTGTGGATGCGCGAATTAGGCGTGCGCCAACTGCCTGTGGTAGATAACAAGAAGCTGCTTAACATTATCTCTGAGGATGATATTATCAACTCCGGCAACATGAAGCAGAAGCTTGCAGAATACAAGAAATCTTATCGCAACCCTTTCGTATATGAATATGCGCATTTGATAGAAGTCGTCCGCATCAGCTACACTTTGAAAATAAGCATTATACCTGTGTTGGATGAAGATGAGAACTATCTGGGAGTCATCACCGCAGATAGTCTATTACGGGCGCTCTGTCATTTCTCTTCCTGGCAAGAAGAAGGCAGCATCATAGAGATAGAAATGCCATCAAGAAACTACTCACTTTACGAAATTGCACGTTTGGTAGAAGGAAACAATTTGAAAATATTGAGCAGTTTCACGCACCTGCGCCCCGATACTCAAACTACTGTTGTAACATTAAAGATTAACTCTCTGAATCTGGAATCAATCGTTTCTGCCTTTGAGCGCTACGGAATTTCTGTAAATGGCGTGTATCACGAAACAGAATATTCTGAAGATTTACGCGAACGATACGATTCGCTCATGCGCTACCTAAACGTGTAAATCAGCATCTTTCGTAGATTATGGCGAGCCCTTGCCCCACTCCTATACACATTGTGGCAAGGCCATAACGCACATCGGTTCTCCTTTTCATTTCGTGCAGTAAAGTGGCCGATATTCTTGCCCCGGAGCAACCGAGCGGATGCCCAAGCGCTATAGCGCCTCCGTTGACGTTTACAATTTCTGGGTTTAGACCTAAATCGCGGATGCATGCTAAAGACTGTGAGGCAAAGGCTTCATTAAGTTCAACCAGTCCAATTTGGTGAAGCTGCAGTCCTGCCCGTTGAAGCGCTTTGCGTGTAGCCGGAACAGGGCCTATGCCCATATAGGCCGGCTCCACACCGGCCGCGCCTACTGCTACAATCTTGGCCAAAGGTTTTATTGCGGTTCTTTTTACAACATCTTCACTCGCAAGAAGTAAAGCAGCTGCTCCGTCATTGATACCCGAAGAATTGCCGGCAGTAACTGTCCCATCTTTTACAAATGCAGGCTTAAGCTTTGATAATTCTTCCAGAGAAGTGCTGCGCGGATGTTCATCCTTATCAACAATCACTTTACTCCCCTTAGCTGAAGTAAATTCTATTGGCTCCAGTTCATCGTCAAATTTTCCTGCCTGGTGAGCAGCAGCATATTTTTGTTGAGAGCTTAGCGCAAAAACATCTTGCTCTTCACGACTAATATTCCATTTTCTGGCGACATTTTCTGCTGTTTCGCCCATGCTATATATTATTTCCTTCGAAAAAGAAGGATTGGTAAATCGCCAACCCAGAGCCGTATCAAACATCTGCTGATTGCGGTCAAAAGGGCTTGTGGCTTTGCTTAGCACATAGGGAGCACGGCTCATACTCTCTACTCCTCCGGCAACATAAATACTTCCGTGCCCTGAAGCAATACAGCGGTAGGCGTCTGCAATAGCTTGCAACCCCGAGGCGCACAGGCGATTTACTGTTACACCGCCTACGCTCACCGGCCAGCCGGCGAGCAAAACGGCCATACGCGCCACGTTTCTGTTGTCTTCGCCACTCTGGTTAGCTGCACCCAATATCACTTCCTCTACTTCGTTTAGGTCGAGCCAGGTGTTGCGTGCAGCAATTTTTTTCAAAGTAAAAGCAGCAAGGTCATCTGGGCGAATACTGCTCAATGCACCTCCAAATTTACCAATCGGAGTACGAAGCGCATCAACAACAAACACATCTTTCATGATTATACTGGTTGAGAAACTGAATGAATCAGGCTTTCGAGAAGGATTCTGCCATCGGTGTTGCCCATGGCCGGCTCAGTCGCTCTTTCAGGATGAGGCATCATGCCGAAAACATTTCTTTTTTCATTGCATATGCCTGCGATATTATTCAGGGAGCCATTAGGATTAGATTGTTCATTAACGTTGCCTTGCTTATCGCAATAGGTAAATAATATTTGATGATTTTCCTGTAAAGAGCGTAATGTTTCTGCATCGCAATAGTATCGTCCGTCTCCGTGCGCTATGGGTATCTGTAATATTTGTCCAGGGCTGCAACCTGCAGTGAGCGCTGTTTGGTTATTCTCTACTTTTAACCAAACATTTTTGCATATATATTGCATATTATTGTTACGAAGCAAAACACCCGGAAGCAACTTACTTTCGCATAAAATCTGAAAACCATTGCATATTCCCAGAACCTTACCACCGCTTTTGGCAAATTCAATAACAGGCCCCATGATAGGAGAGAAGCGGGCAATAGCCCCAGTACGCAAATAATCGCCATAACTAAATCCTCCGGGCAATACAATACAATCTTTAGTCTCGAAATTGTCCAGATTTCTTTCTTTATGAAAAATTTCTCTTACTTCCGCGCCCAGTACGTTACCCAGCACATGCAGCATGTCGCGGTCACAATTTGAACCTGGAAAAACTATAACACCAAACTTCATATTATCAAATTGATATTAGGAATAAAAAAAGCGCCTAAAAGTAGTATTACAAAAATAACCTCAGGAAAAAATGCACTTCGCAACGAGTGTAGGTATGTGTTAACCAGAATACTTAGAGGTATGCACAATGCTCCGAAATGAATAAATTCCCTTTTTGCCTGTAAAAAGTAAGCAGCAAGTATAAGGGCAAACATTGTGAGTAAGAGGCCGGTAAATTGCCTCACCTGTATAACGTTGGTAAAAAGAATGCGGGGTAAAGATAAAGCAGTTATCAAAAAAACAGCCACAAGCCACACAGCGCCGGCGGTATCTGCAACAGAGATAATCCTATCCGGCCCCTCAAAGTTTGGCAGATTGATTAATTCGCTTAAAAATACATTTTGTTTGTCAAACCAGAAGTAAAAGGAAAAAGCAAGAAATATAGGGCCTATAAATCCGGCCAGTGTCGTCAGCCATTCACGCAAAGAAAATGGGCGGATAACAACTAATGCCACATAGCAAAATATTAGCATCCACCACGAGGGCATATAAAACAAAACAGTTATTCCGCTGAGAAATCCTAAATCAAAGATGCTACCTCTCGGTTTTTCTTCTTTCATGATTACAACAATCTTATTTAGTAATTGAATGGTAAAAAAAACAGCTACCAGCTCAGGAGAGATGAAGGTGAAATGCCGATGTACACACATCAGCAGTAAAAAAATCATTCCCACGCTGTAGCTTCTTGCACCCGGAAGCTTTGAAGCAGCAATAGTCCTGTTGAGGCTTATTGCAGATAACAATGACAGCAACGCGCCCAAAATCTGTGTAATTAGTACGCTATAAGGAATTTTGTCAAGAAATCCGAAAATTACAGCGCTTAATGGCTCGGAGTGTTTTATTGTAAATGTTTCAACAGGGTTCCATAACCAATGTAAACTTAGTGCTGCCGCAAAAAAAAAGAGGTATAAAATATAATTGACAGGACTATTTATGGCAAGCACCCTGAACATCACAAAGGCGAAGAAACGAAATACCTGCTTATTATCAATCTTGGAAACCAGGTTAAATATGAATCATAAGCAGCAGAGAGGCATCATTAGGATATTCTTAACCCATATCTACCGTAAATGTGTGCGATCCGGAGGTTTTCATTTTTCCTATCAAACGGCCATTTGCATATATTTCTGCCATTCCTTCTGATTTATGCTCAATTTGGGCTGTTCCATGCTCATCGGTGTAGGTATCGCCACTCATTCCGAGATTTATTAATCCATCCCATGCTAAACGCACACGAACCCTTTTGCCCATTTACCATATTGGCTATTGTAAATTTTTACAATTGAAGTCGCCATGTTGAAATCTTCCTTAATCTACAAATAATTAGTTCATCAAAGGATTAGAAGCAGTTTCAGTTTTTAAAATCATTTCTTCAGGAATAGCATTTCCATACACTACTGCCATCATGCCCGGAAGATATTTATCCATCATCTCTACATTGACCACAAAGTTTCGCCTAAGAACTTCTTCTGAGTGCGGGAAGGTGTCATCCAGCGCATAACTGTTTTTGAATCGTACTTCTCCATCGTTGAAATCCATTTCAAAATTTCCGAGTAAGAGTCCATAATTAGCGCGGGTTATATATTCAGCTACGGCCTTTCTTTTAGGTTCGGGAATGTTGATGGCAAAAACAGAATAAATCGAAACGACTAAATTTTGAGGGAAATACTCAATTATAACTCTAACCGCTCCGTTTTTAAGCTGAAGATTTATTAGCCATGCTTTTTTATTTGGATTTTCATCAAAAACATTGTAACGAAAACCGAAGCCATTCAACAGATTTTCAATTATCTCTTCCATGAAGGTTATTTTTTGTTTTTATTAATTTTATTGAACGGAAAGTGTTGGTGAAAATCGGGCACAAAACCTCTTTCCCATATATTTGATTTACTCTGCTCCACAAGGCAATGCATTAGTTCTTCTTCGTAGCCGAGTTGTTTGGTAACATTTGTCAGATACGAAAGTTCGTTTTGATCTATATCCTTATCTGCAGCCATGGTTTGGAGTAAGTCGTGCAGCAACTGATAGCGAAGCACAGGGTCCTCGGGCAGTTGATATGGGACACTGGAGCTGAGTTCTTTTTTAGCAGTTTCTTCTTCCAGCCCGAGTTTACGGGCTACACTCAACACATAAGCCTTTTCGCTTTCGTGCAATGCCCCATTGGCGTAGGCCATATGCACCAGGCATCGTATGTAGTTTAGCTTGTCTTCCATATCGATAATTTCAGGTTTTAAACAGAGTGATTGTAAAGTTAATCTAACTTATGGGAGGTGAGTAAAATTTATGGAAGAATTATTTATTTTTGGTTGAGAGTTTGTGTCTCAAATCAAGCGGGAAACGGGGCTCGAACCCGCGGCCCTCAGCTTGGGAAGCTGATGCTCTACCAACTGAGCTATTCCCGCTGGTTTTCATAACAAATTTAAAAGCTCCTTTATAAAAAAGAAAATTTAATCTTTAAGTAGCGTTTGGCTTAGATATTACATTTCCAGCTACAAAAAAGCCACTTTTTAGAAAAATGAATAGCGTTAATGACAATCATTCTTGAGTTTGGAAGATTTTACTAAATTCATGACTTTTATCTAAATAATATATCGGCCAAAGAGATTGTATTTAGCAGCAATATATTAAAGTCCTATTTGCTAATGCCTCGCATGACGCCGGAACATTAAAACAAACATAATTATATATCCACAAGCTTAGTAAAGGCGGGCTGCCGTCTTGATTCGCTTTGAAATACGCTCTTTGAAATCCTGTGGATAAATCACCTTGACTTGTTCTCCGTAAGAAAGAATCAATTTCTCCAACTCAAAATTTGGGATAACTTTTATTTTCACTTCAAGACCGGTTGGATAGTTTTTGTGCTTTTGACTAGGGTGAATCGGCTTGGTGATAACATAAGGAGCCACTTCAGGTGAGAAATGAAGGATAATTTCCCGAACCTTACCGCCTTCAGGGCGGGTAACGCCAACTATGTCGTAAAAATATTCTTCCCAGTCAGTATTAGATGGTCTATATCTTTTGGTTGTTTCTTCAATTGTTTCTATTCTATCTATCGCTAAATTCCAAGTGGGATTCTTATTGCCCTCGTTGAGCCCAAATACAAACCATCTGTTGTTATATTGTTTTAAATAATACGGATGAAAAGTAATTTCATACGGTTCGGAGCTTTTGAAATCCTTGTATTTAACGAGTAACACCCGCTCATTGACTATGGCATTGAATAAAGGATTTAAAAAGTGAAGCCCTTTGAGATCAACGTTGCTATCGAAGCTGATGATTTTACTCTTATGCTCATTTAGTTTAAACTTTGACTCGAGCATCGGAATCATTTCATTCACCCATTCAAACTGAGGTGTCCCCGAGAAACGTGATATGATTTGAAGCGCGGATTTTATATACTCTGCTTCCAGTTCATTTAAGGGTTGATTATTAATAGAGAATGACAAGTCCTCATAACGATAATATACCCTTTTTCCATACCTATGCCTTGCCAAAGGAATAGACCACCCGGCTGCACTTTCCATGAAACGTATGTCATCAAATAGCTGCCTTCTTTGTATTCCTTTGCAGCTAGGATCAAAATCTAACAAGGCTTTGTTGCATTCCTCTAACAGGTCTTCCCAAAAATACATCCTGCCCGGGTTGCGAAAACAGCGATCAAGTGCCTGATATCGGATAATTGCATGTTTATTTACAGACATGCTTAATGGCTATTTAGTGCAGGTAGAGTGCACTGCAAAAATATACTTTTATTCCCGGAAAGAGTAGAATGAATGAATAGAAATACAAAATATGCTTATCAGAATTATTTTTATCCGACTTTTTATCATGCAGATTAGGTGCACAGAAGCACCATAATTATGCAGAAGTTCTTTGAAACACCTGCCCAAGATATTGATTCGTGGGTGCTGGGAGTAGTCCCGATTCATCGGGATGAAACAATGATCGGCATCTTATCCCAACCTTTGGTTGGGATGAACGTCACTGAGGCATTTGTAACAGCCGTTATTGATTAAATAGGCAACAATATTAGCTGTTATATTTTGTTTGATGTTATACATACACAAAGAATATCCGGCAGGTGTTTTCAAAGTACTTCAAAATTTAGTCATGAAAATTGATAAGGCACATATCGACCAGATTAGGAAGCAATTTGCAGAATTGCAAAATAAGAAGGACTTGGTGAAGCT
>JAVQWQ010000066.1:0-11889 GCA_033578915.1 Chitinophagales bacterium
AATATCATTTAAAAAAATGACTTTTCTATATAGTTTGTGAGATTAGCGTTGCAGTGATATAGAATATATTTCTTTCCCTATCGCATTACTCTTACCTACTATAATGCCTATCTTCCTTTGATTTGCAGTTAGGCTACCGCTACCTGAAATCGTATCAGAAGAAAATATTTGTATCGGGACAAAAAGGTAATTCCCATTGACAGTGACATTTACGTTATTACCATCATTTAAAAGATTGTTGATAACTATCGCGTTAGCGGTAAGTGCTGTTATACTTGCAGGGTAAGGAGATAAATTGAAAGAAGTATCATCTTTAAAAACCGTTGAAGCACAATTGAAATTACCTACATAAGTAAATCCATCTGCCTTAGTAACTACAATCGTAGCAGTGGCTATATCAGGTTTACCCCCCGAAACTGTTAGCTTAACCAAATAATTTCCTGCACTATCCCAAGCATGAATAACTTCAGTTCCTGTTGCGGTATTTCCATCTCCAAAGTCCCAAATACATTCAGTAGATTTTGGTGCAAGTAAATTGCATAAACGAAAATACACGCTATCGTTTACAAGGACTGTATCCTTATTGAACCAAGTAGATGAACGACTTATACATGCTTCTTGTGTATCCTTTTTGCAAGAGGCAAGCCCAACACTCAAAACAAAGACAAGTGCCATAAGCGTATTTTGTAGCTTTATCATGGTTGCTAATTTACAGGTAAGAAAAGATTATCAAGGTGCAATTATAATCTGCATTACTAATGTAATAGTCCTGCAACGAAAATTTTCTGATTGGCATCGGGATATTAATTATTTATACCTGGCGGTATGCTTACCAAAGGCTGATTTGCGACAGCATTTCCTGGCATTAAATAAAACAATTTTAATAGTTTGACTGCCGATATAAGGATATTCTAAAGAAAACCCTTTCACCATGTCTTTTAGCGCTATAGCCATGATTATTAAATTTCCGCTAAACCATGATTATTTAATGTCCACTATAAGTAAATAAAGTTTTTTATTTGACAAAAAAAATATTATGCTGTATTATTAAACCGACTATATGATAAACTGAAAAATATGCCTAACCTGAAAAAAATGGCACAGCCGCTAACATGGGCTTAAACGAAATGGCAGGTAGAGTGCTAAATCAAACGGTAGTGCTTCCTATAAACATTTGTGGTAGGTTGACAGTTCGTGCTTCTAAGCCGCCACTTCGTTAAGCCCCGAACCGTTATCGGCAACTTTCGGGCGACACATCAACATTAAAATAACGTAATGACGAGTAAAGGAAATAGAAGAAACGGACAACCAATTTTAATACGAGACGACAAGTCAAGCGGACTTGAACGTATTCCATTAGATGCAAAAACATTTAATGAGGACTGGATTCAAAAACTCATCCACAACAACCCAGACATTTTACCGATTAACGAAATTGATACAGGATTTACACCAGCAATTTCAATCGGCAGAGAAATTTCAACAACTGCTGGCTACATTGACAATTTATTCATTTCGCCAGACGGTTACTTAACGATTGTAGAAACAAAACTTTGGAGAAATCCTGAAGCAAGAAGAGAAGTTGTCGGACAAATTCTTGATTACGCAAAGGAGTTAAACAAATGGAGTTTTACAGACCTCGATAATGCTGTGAAACTTTACAACCAAGCATACAACAATAACTCAGACGGACTTTTAACGACAGTGAGAAAGTTCAATGAACTTGATGAAGCGGACGAGATTTTTTTTATTGACAACGTGAGCCGCAATTTAAAGCGAGGACGATTTTTACTTTTAATCGTTGGTGACGGCATTCGAGAGAGCGTTGAAGATATGGTTGAGTATTTGACACAGACACCACAACTTTACTTTACGCTTGCATTAGTAGAGTTACAAGTTTACAAACTCAACCAAGCGGATAATTCACTTATTGTAATTCCGCAACTCGTTACACGGACAAGAGAAATTACGAGAGCAATCGTGAAAATTGAAGGTAGCTATCCTGCTGACTTGAAAGTGAACATTGAAACAGACTTAGGAACAGAAGCAACTAAGCAACAAAATCAAAGTTACAAGCGACTTACAATTACAGCAGAGGACTTTTTTGAGCAACTTACAAAAAACACAAACAAAGAAACAGTTGACTTTGTATAGCAAGTTATCAAAGACAGCGAGGAACTCGGACTTTACATTGAGTGGAACTCTGGCAGTTTCAGCATTAAACTTCCTGACCCACAGGGAAGCGGAGTAAAAATTGGCATCGTAAACATTGACAGAGGTGGACTATTTTATTTGGGCTATTCAAGAGGACAGTTTGAGAAATTACAACTGCCATTAGAAATCAGTTACAGTTTTGCAGCCGACACAGCAAAACTACTTCCGGGCATTAAACAAAGTCCTGACAAGCCACACATTTGGAACAAGTATTCAACCATTGCCGACCTCAAAAAAGTTTATCCGCAATTTATGGACAGAGTAAAAAAATATATTGACGACATCATCAACGAAGGACAGAAAAGCAGCCGGTAACAGCCGTAGCCCTTGCACAACCCCTTCCGCAATAAAATAACTTGGTCTGATAAAAATTTTCCGGGTTGGTAATACATTTTCTTTATACCATGCTCAGTGGAGTGTAGGATAGCCGAAAAAAGAAAAGCAACTGATTTTGGAGTGTTTTTTCGGCTTTTACAAGCAGTTATTGTTTTCTGCCTTGCATGGAGCAAGTAAATACGGGGCAGAAGGAAAAGGTGTTGATTTATACACAGAATTTGTTAGCTTTGGCGAGTTGTGCAACGGGGACAAGGTATTGCCAAAAGCGGGGGTGACGGGCCACTATGACACTTTTGTGCTTAACCGAACATTGGTTTTTCAAATCAACAGTAGTGCTCCGAGATCCCCCAGGCAACACGCAAAACAATAGCTACAATTTTAAACCGACATACCATGAACGTTCGACCAGAAATTTAAATATTGATAATGAGACTTTAATAGGGGAAATTTTTCATTATAGGAAAGTCTATAGCAACGAAGAATTCACTGACATTTTAGTTTCCCCAAATTTAATTTTGACAAAAACAGATGAACAAGACAGTAAATTTCACTTACCGGTTGATGAAAAAATGTACACAAAAGAGTTAGGAAACACTTTCAATGTTTATACATACGGAGTGGGCAAAATCGTTTGACTGGCTAAGATTAACAATGACTACCTTAACAACTTTATCAAAATATATTTTTATAAAAAAACGACTTAGAAGCACTTTATCAACGCAACGCTGAATGTGTTAAGATTCGAGAATATAAAATTGAGGAAAATTCAAAGTTCTTAACTTTTGGTAATCTAAAAAAAATTACGCCAATAATTATTAAGAAAGACAAACCTTTTTATTCAATAAAGCAACTGAATAACGCCAATAAACGTAAAAAGTTTAGACAGACTTATAAGAATTACGTAGTTGACATAGACAGATTTACTCACGGCAAATTGTTTTTCTTATACCCCGACTTTAAACCAGTTTTGAGAATAAGAGAAAATGATGGCAAGAGCTGTTACTCCTTAACGGATTACCATCGGCATTATTCAGAAAGCGACAGGAAATCAATAAGAATATTGAATATGTTTGTTAATATCGAAAAAGGAAAACCGCTGGTTTTGAACCCACTGATTTCTTTTTAGAATTATACTTTTAACCTTCTGCTAAATTTGGGAAGCGTAAAAAATGGGAATAGTTATAAATGATTTGTAATTTAGAATTGAAAATCAAAATTTTAAATTTATCCTCATATTAAAATTATTAATGAAGCTTAAAAGAAGCATAGCAATCAGCGATTCAGGTTTTTTATTTAATCCCATAACAGGCGATTCCTTTTCGCTAAACCCAACAGCTACCGAAATACTGAGACTTTTTCAACAAGGAGCTTCTGAGTCTGATGTAATTAGTTTCATACAGGAGAATTATATAGTTGATAAAAATACCGCTGAGAAAGATCTTCAGGATTTTCGCGACCAGCTTATGCATTACAAACTCATAGAATAAAGATGAGTTCCAAGCCTACCTATACTGTAGCGCTAACTGGGCTAAATGCAATAGACAGTCCAGGTCCGGGAATGGGCGTAATTCGATGCCTAAGAAATGCAGAGTCGTTTGATGTCAGAATAATCGGGTTAAGTTACGAATCGTTAGAGCCATGTATTTACATGCACGATTTGGTTAATAAAACCTACCAGATCCCCTTCCCTTCCGCTGGCATTGATGCTTTATATCATAGGCTTTCGTACATATTTTCGAAGGAAAAGGTTGATGTGTTGATACCTAATTTCGATGCAGAGCTGTTTAATTTTATCAAGCTTTCTGAAAGGCTCGAAAAAGAACATAGCATAAAAACAATCCTGCCAAGCCCTGAACAATTTGAATCTAGACAAAAGACAAATCTTTATTATTATGGATTGCAGCATGGCATCAAGGTGCCTTATTCAAAAGTGATTTTTTCTGCCGCCGATTTATCAAGCATAGAAAAAGAATTTTCATTTCCGGTAGTCGTCAAAGGGAAGTACTATGATGCAAAAATTGCTTATCAAACAGAACAAATCTGGCAGTATTTCTATAAAATAAGCAATCAATGGGGGCTGCCTATTATCATTCAGCAATACATACAAGGTAATGAGGTGAATGTTTGTGGACTTGGCGACGGACATGGAAATTTAATAGGGGCTGTTCCAATGAGAAAACTTTACATCACTGATAAGGGAAAAGCATGGGCAGGGGTTACTCTAAACGATGATAAACTTATTTCGATTACAGAGGCTTTTGTACGTTCTGCTAAATGGAAAGGGCCTTTTGAAATGGAGTTTGTAAAGACTATTCAGGACGAATATTATCTATTGGAAATAAATCCCAGATTTCCGGCATGGTGCTTTTTAACCGCAGGCTGTGGTCAAAATCAACCGGAGGCATTAGTAAACCTGGCAATGAACAAACAAGTGGTTCCTTTTAAGTCCTATCAGGCAGGCAAAATGTTTATCCGTTACTCAAGCGACTTGATAGTTGATATCTCGGAATTTGAAAAAATAAATACATTAGGCGAGTTGTAGCCTTAGTATTATTAATCCTACATAAAAAGAATCCTATGCCAAAGAAACCTTATGAACGTCCGATAATCAAATCGCTAAACACAGGAATAACTAATAAATTTGGTTCGAGAACGGAGTACGCTCCTGTTACGCACATTGACGGGGTATCCGTCAAACAGCTTCTTCAAACCTTCGGGTCGCCACTTTTTGTATTTAGCGAGAACACCATTAGAAATAATTTTCGCGAAGCAAAACGAACATTTGAAACAAGATATCCGAAAGTACAATTTGCATGGTCTTATAAAACCAACTACCTGGATGCTATTTGTAATATATTCCATCAAGAAGGTTCCTGGGCAGAGGTAGTATCAGGTTTTGAAATGGACAAAGCGCTTCACAACAATGTACCTGGGAACAGGATCATTTTCAACGGGCCCGATAAAACAGAAGAGGAGCTTACTAAAGCTATACAAATTGATGCATTAATTCATATTGACCACCTGGACGAACTCTATCAACTTAATGACTTAAGTGCAAAGTTGAATAAAAAACCAAGAGTGGCAATCAGGGTGAATATGGACACAGGAGTGTATCCTATGTGGGATCGTTTCGGATTTAATTATGAAAACGGACAGGCATGGGACGCTATTAATAAAATTTTATCAACCGGAAGGCTTAATTTGACAGGGCTTCATACCCACATTGGAACATTCATGTTATCTTCTCAAGCGTACGGAGTGGCAGCTTACAAACTAGCCGACCTTGCTCTAGGAATCCGAAATAAATACAAAAAAAATTTAAGCTATTTGGATCTTGGCGGTGGTTTTGCATCCAAAAATACACTGAAGGGGGCTTATTTACCCGGAAACGATACCGTTCCAGGCATAAGCGAATACGCTGAAGCCATTTGTAGTACATTACTTAATGTAGGCTTTGCTCCCGAAGAGCTTCCTTATCTTTATTTGGAAACCGGCCGCGCCCTCATAGATGATGCAGGTTTTCTTTTGGGAACGGTTGTGGCCAACAAGCGATTAAGCGATGGAAGAAGGGCAACAATTATGGATTTTGGAGTTAATGTAATGTTTACAGCTTTTTGGTATAATCATAAAATTTCTCCCGCTCAAGAATTTGGGTCTTACACTGAAGACTGCGTGCTCTATGGCCCACTATGTATGAATATAGATGTTGTGCGCGAAAATGTGAGCCTGCCCCCTCTGAACAAAGGCGACAATGTAGTGGTGCATCACATGGGCGCATACAATATCACTCAAAGTATGCAGTTTATTTCATTGAGGCCAGCAGTTGTACTTATAGATTGCAATGGCAAACCCCATTTAATAAAAAAGAGAGAAACTCTGAACACAATCATTCAAGATGAACTCGTACCCCAACACCTTGCTACATTTAAAATTTGACCTTTTAATAGAATAATTTTATAAGTGTTTGAGAATAAAACTTTTTGGATAAAAAGTTTCATCAAAACTGTATTACACAGCTATTCTCAAATAATGTTCAGCAAAGATCCAGTCCTTGCTATGTTGCTGATATGTGTAACTTTTTTCGATTGGCAACTTGGAATTTCTGGTTTGTTTGGGATTACCATTGTATATCTTTTTGCATTAGCTATGAGATTTAGCTCTGCTGCCCTGCAGGAAGGCATTTATACTTACGCGCCCCTAATGAGTTGTCTGGCAGCTTGCTCCATCTATAAGTTAAATTTTTCTATGCTTCTCATGCTTCCTCTTCTTGCAGTAGCCACTTTTTTAATTACAATATTTTTTCTAAGAATAACTGACAAGTATCAATTACCGGTTTTAAGTATTCCCTTTCTTTTTTCAGTATGGTTATTTATCACCAGCGCTGAAAACTTTGGTACATTGCAATTATATCCTAAAGAAGGTTATTTAACTGTAATTCTATTTATAAAACATCTTACTGAAATCTTAAATAAAATACTGGTAAAATTTCCATTTGCAGATTTTTTTCTTTTGTTTTTTAGGTCTTTGGGAGCAATTTTCTTTCAATACAATGAATTGGCAGGAGTTTTGATTTTTATCGGAATCATTTATTTCTCCCGAATTGCCGCTGTTCTGTCTGTGTATGGTTTTACAATGGGATATGTATTCTATTATTTTTTTCAGGGAGATTTCACCCCACTAGTTTATTCATATATAGGATTTAATTTCATTCTTACTAGTATCGCTATTGGAGGTTTTTTCCTCATTCCATCCAGAGGTTCTTTTATTATATTATTGTGGTGTATTCCATTTGCTGCTCTACTTACAGCATCTTTTCATACCATATTTAGTAAGATAGGTTTACCACTTTATTCGCTTCCCTTCAATGTAGCTACATTACTCACAATTGTTATGCTGCAAACACGCAAGAGCGCAAAACATATTGTTTTAGTAGCTGAGCAAGAATATTCTCCTGAGCAAAATCATTATAAATATTTCACAGACAAGGCGCGCTTTGTAAGGCACACACACTATAGAGTTTTTTTACCTTTTTGGGGTAAATGGTTTGTTTCTCAAGGTCACAATGGCAAGATTACACACCAGGATGAATGGCAATATGCCTGGGATTTCGACTTGCGCGACAGCTTCGGCAGCACATGCAAAATGCCAGGAAAAAAACTAGAAGATTATTATTGCTATGATAAGCCGATTGCATCTCCCGGCTTCGGAACGGTAATTGAAGTAGTAGATGGCATTCCCGATAATCAAATAGGCGAGATAAATACATTTCAAAATTGGGGTAACACTATTATTATCAAACATGGAGAGTATCTTTACAGTAAGCTTAGTCATTTGCGTTCCGGTTCAATAAGAGTCAATAAGGGTGATTTTGTTGTACCGGGGCAAATTCTTGCTACCTGTGGAAACAGCGGGCGTTCACCGGAACCACATTTGCACTTTCAACTACAGGCAACTCCATATATAGGCAGTAAGACTCTCAAGTATCCTATTAGTTACTATTTAAATTATAACTATGATGCTCCAAAATTATGCTCATTTGACTATCCAGAGGAAAATCAATGGGTTGGTAATATTCAAAGATGCAATCTTTTAAAAGAAGCGCTGAATTTACCCCCAGGCAAAACCATAAACATCCTTTATCAAAATAAAGGAAGAAGAATAAAAGAAAAATGGGAAGTATTTACCAATCCTTTTAATCAGCTCTATATATATTGCCACTCGAGCAATGCAATCGCTTATTTTGTAAACGATGGCTTAATGTTTTATTTCACGGATTATGTTGGAAAAAAAAATGTTGCGCTTTACCATTTTTATTTAGCAGCATATCGGGTTTTAATGGCGTATTACCCACAAATCACCATACAAGATCGTCTCTTGATCAGCGACATGTTTTCTACTTTGGTAAAAAATTTTCATGATTTAACTGCTCCTTTTTTCCATTATTGTAAAGGACATTATTATTTGAATTATACATACGCAGACAATGAACATAATCCGCAAAAGGTAACTTTGAAATCCATCTGCCAGGCGCAAATTTTTAATAAGACTTACGAGAAAAAGCAATACATTATTGACTTTGAAAATGGTTCTGTTCTGCGCTTCATTTCTAAAGATAACGAAGGTATATGCGAATACCTTTGGCAGGAATAATTTTCTTCTTGGCCCTTGTTCAAGCTGCTTACTGCCAAATAAGTAGAGAACTGAACTGCTTTAGTGCAGACACTATTACCCAGCGACTTTTTCTCCAGCAGAATTGGAAAGACTTGGTGAAAACAGGTAAGTTTTTCACCAAAAAGTGCGACTTCTATTTTTTGAATATAAGGATGGGAATAGCATTGTTCAATGAAAAACGATTTGTTGGATCTGAGATTTTTCTTAAAAAAGCGGTGTCGCAAAACGACAATCCATATGCCAGGGAATACCTTTTGTGGTCTCAGTTGATTAACGGAAATTACTTTATGGCTAAAAAAACTTTCTCCAAATTGCCGGCTGATATACGTTCTCGCATAAATCTTAAAACCAAACATGTATTAGAGTCTATTTACTTAGAAGGCGGAGTGAGATTTAGCGACAATGCCTTGTTCAATCCAAATACATACGCACAGTTATTATTGAGACATGTACCTTCAAAAAATTTAGATCTGGAACAGGCTTATTCTATATTTCATCGTCCTGGAGTAAATTCAACATTGACTCAACATCAATACTCAATAAACCTTACGTTTAGCATAAGTAATGGATGGATAATGCAAATACCAATGAGCATTATTAATTATGATTATCGTTCACTAAAAAAATATGACAAAACCTACGACACTTTATTGCAGTACATTGACACCTTAGGAATAACAGAGTATAGATTTAAAGGAAAGTTTAACAACGAAACCAATATCAATATTCATCCATGGGCAGGCATCATTCAATCCGGAATAAAAAAACGATTTAGATATGTTAGCTTGAAGAATGATGTGGCCGTTTTTATTGAAAGGAAAAAAATCAACGTTAAATATACGAGTGCAGATACATCACATGTTGATGAGTATTACAACAATGTATGGATTGGATCAAAAAACTATTACTTTTCTTCTGATACTAACTATTCAAATCTGAATTGGTACTTTCAAGGGCAATTTGTCAGCGACATTAATTATATAGTTCCTTATTGCAGAGAAAGATTAATCCTCGGTATAAAGTTTTTTATACCCTTTACGGCAAAACAAATCTTCATAACAGCTTCTCCATATTTTACCATAAACCTATGGAAAAAAACCTGGCTACATGTTTCTTACTTGTACAAAGGAGGTTATTATATAGCTGATAATAATTTAAATTTAACGTTAAATCATTTTGATGTGATACATTCAAGATTATTGCTAAACGCCAATGTAATAAATACTCGATGGTTTACAATATATATGATTTTTGTTCACGAGAATATTACGGATAATTTTACACAAAATCGGTACAATACTTATTCTGTTTTTACAGGTTTAAAATTTTATTTACCATGAAAAGCTATGTTTTAGCCTTTATTTCATTTGTATTTTGGAGTACTGCTCTCCGGGCACAAAACGAAAAATCTGCTGAGGCATTCAGCAAAAGCTATCTTTATGAAAACGCCAAAGATTATAAAAATGCAATTAATGCTATTGAAAGCGCTGGCACAAACGATTTTTACGAAGCACAACTACGATTAGGATGGCTTCATTATTTGTCAGGCAACTATTTTAAATCTATAGAGCATTATAAGAAAGCTATATCATTAAAAAATAAATCTGTTGAAGCAAGACTCGGTTTGGCATATCCTCTCTATGCTATGGGTAATATAGAAGACCTCATAAAAAATTATCTCGATATTCTTCTGCACGATGCATCGAATTACACGGTTAACTATCGCCTGGCATCTTTATATTTAGAGCGAAAACAATATGAACAGGCACTCCAGTTTGCTCAGAAATTAATTGAACTTTACCCGTTTGACTATAATTCTAACCTTATTGCAGCGAGAATATTTGTTGGCTTAGGAAAAGTAATCGAAGCAAGGAAATGTTATTATACCTGTTTATTATTCTCCCCCTCTGATGCCGACATCTTAGCTGCGCTAAAAAAACTTTAATTTAATAAGCTGGATTTCTAGTCAATATTTAATACAAATTTTATAGTGTATTTTTTTTTATGAAAATCCTTTTTCGCTCTGAAGTTTAACAATCGTCTTTTTTCTCAGCCGAAAAAATCATTTCATCCCACGATAAAATTGTATCGAAGCCGCTCTCTAATAACCTGGATTTGATAAGTGCAGCGGATTCATAAAAGGCAAGCAGGGCAAAATCTCCGCCCCAGGCGCCAAGGCTCTTAGCCGAAACCGGCAGATGGCTAAAAAGTGTATCTTTTATTCTAGGCAGTCCTAGCGCTTCAGAAACATAGGTTTCATGTTCTTCTATAATTTGACGGCACTTTTCTATAGACGGGCATTGCAACAACGCGCGCGTAAGCACATCCAGCCATCCGATGTAATAGGTTTTCACCACCCCTGTAGAGCGATAATGTGCTATACCTGCCGCACTGAGTTGTTTGCGCCCCAAATGAACAAATAATAATTGCTCTTTAAAACAAGGAGAAAACTTTACTTTTTCTACATGGGGTTGGCCATTTTTGAGTTGATAAAGAATGGCCGTATCGCTATCTGCACAGGCAATATCATACCCGGAGCCTCCTACAGTTTGTTTTTGTAATTCATAAGGGTTTACGCCTGCCCACTTAGAAAGACAATAGATAAGTGTTGAACTGCTTCCCAAACCCCAGTTGCGCGGAAACTCAAGTCTGGTCTGTACTGCAACATCTTCATCAGATGATAGGAAATCCGGATTCAGCCCGCGACAGGTTTGTAATATTTTTGATAACTGCAAGGCTTCGGAGCTTTTGTTATCGGGCTCTAAAGTTCTTTTATCGAAAGATGCTTGTAACCAAGGCCTGGAATGGCTGTCCAGCGCCACCCAAAACAGCGTGTTACTACCGCCCGAAAGGGTTTTTACTTGCATGTGCTGGCCAAAGCGTGCGGGGAGCGCTAAAGCCAGCGCCCCATCAAGCACGAAATACTCACCCGTAAGTAAAAGTTTACCTCTTCCGTAAAATGTTTTTTCCATTGCACCATTTAGCAAATGCGCCCTGCAAAGGAATAAACATTGACAAATAAAAAACTATGTGATGCACACAAATATTGTGTATAAGCAGATTATTATTTACACACAAGACCTATTTTTGAATATCATTGACCTTTAAAGCTATTCATGTACAATCTTGTACGGTTTCTTGTTCGCTATCATTTGTTGCTTCTTTTTC
>JAVQWQ010000067.1:0-11818 GCA_033578915.1 Chitinophagales bacterium
GCGCCCTCCGCATCCCTCACCCATATCTCAAGGAATTTCTACGACTACTCCAGGTAATTTGACCATTCGTCAATGATTACTTTAAAATCAAGTGTTAGCTTAAATTTTGTTCTGTAAAAGTTATTATCCTAAAACACCAATTAACCCAATCCAAAGGAGTAGCACATTTATAGCATATCATGCAATCAAATTACCATTCGACCACTTGGGATTGGCAAAAAAATCAACCATCAAACTCTACGACCATTCTACCCTTTGGGGAAATACATTTTAACCAAACCCAATAACACAAAAAACACACCCTCGTCAAATAATATTCCCAGAAACTTTTGCTCAATTCTCTGGTAAATCCGGCATTTTAGGCGAGTGATGTAGTAAACATAAATTAGCTTTAGTTATTTGTTTACAAAAACCTAAAGATAGAACCTAGCCCAAAAAACCTTACTTATCCGAGCCGGCCTTGTATCCGGGATGAGGTGCGGGTGGATTGCTCTCGCCTTTTTCGTCATCCTCGGCATATCGGAATTCTACTCTGCGGTTTTGCTTACGCTCAAATTCACTCTTGCCGGCATCAGATTTTTTGCCGCCAATGTATTTGATGATAAATCGGTCTCTGGATATTCCGTACTTTTCAACGAGGTAATCAGCAACCTTTTGGGCGCGATTCCATGCCAGTTGTTCATTGTATTTAGGATCATTCTTGCTCTCATCATAGCCGGTAATAACCAGGCGCATATCCGGGCACTGCTGCATGCGTTCTGCTATTTGATGCAATGTGCTCAAATACATTGGATCAATGTAGTATTTATCATTATCGAAATATACGCCGGGAAGTTCAATACGTGAGCAATCGGTACCTCTTCCCCGTCTGCGTTTAGTGCCTTCTGGCCCAACACCACCTGCACCGCCAAGAGCTTCTTCATCGCAGCAGGGATTTGGCGGAATTTGAGCTACTCCATACTGGTCAACAGGATATCCCGGAGGAGAGTATGGCTCTTTATCCTCGCAATCTATAATTCCATCTTTATCGCTGTCTAAGGAAACACCTTTCACGTCCACTGGGCAATCTTTTTTGGTGTTTGGCTCTTTATCTAAGCGGTTGGGAACACCATCCCCATCATCATCTTTAAATGCCTCGGCAATAATTTTGTCGGGATTTGTTTCAGCAAGTTTGCGATAGACATAATCGTTTGGGTTTAACCACCATAGTGGCTCCAGTCTGTTTTTACCTAAATGAAAATTAAATCCAATAGATGTATAAGAGATAATATCAAAATCACGAGTAAATCCCGGATACTCGTCCTGTGTCCAACGATAACCATCTAAAACATCGTTATTGGTGGTTGTAAGTTTTTGTTCTAAAGATAAGGTTACCCATTTAGAAATGTGAAATCCTACACCAAACCCAAAGTTAATAGTAGGAAGAAACTGATAATTTTTAAATAGTCCGGGAATATTTACCTCACGGTCTGCTGCCGACTCAAATTTTCCATCAAACTTATCTCTTAATAATCTGAGTGCCTCCCTCCTCCTTTGTCTTCTTTCGTTAACCGGAGGAGCACCGGCTGCACCACCAAGTTGATATAACGCAAGTACATCAGTGAAGTCATACATTTTACCATTTTCATCTAATGCATCCATCCATGTACGAGTTAAAGAGCCTCCCGCACCAAAGAAAGCATAGAAATTAACCATGTTGCGCTCTTTATAAAATCTGATATTTCCTAAATTGACAACCCCTTGTAGGGCAACATTATGTGCAAACGTCCGATAATTGTAAAAGAAGTATCCTCTGTTGGCTCTTGGAATAGTATCAGATGGGCTAGCACCTACTCCGGTCACATAATTTACGGCGTTGTTGTATGTTCCGTTGAGAGCCTGATTAAATCTTAAATTGAAATCAGGTTCCCAATTAAGACCTTTCATCCAATTAAAATCATACTGAAATCTAAGGGAAAACGTGTGCCCTATAGCTTTTCTTACCGTTAGCCCTGCCCCCCAGTTTTGCCAAAAAGTTCGCCAATCTGGTTGAACATCGCCTCTAACAAAAGCATACCCAAAATTTATGCCTAACTCCCATTGGTCTTTTGGACGAGCTGGATATAGGTATTTATTATTTAAAAAGGCCTGCTGTTGCTTTTTTTGGCGTTTACTGTTTTGATAAACAGCACTGTCCAGATCAACTCGTGGCATTAGTGGAACACTAATGGCCTTTCTGTCAAAGAAATTGTATTCTTTAGATTCAATGTCAGGCTTCATGAATATTACCTGGTTTTGCGGGTCTTTGCGATTAAGCTTTTTTATGTCGAGGGAATCGCTCTGACCAGCGGATTTGTCTGTTTGAGTCTTCTCATTCTTTCTTTTGCTTTTTTTAGGGGTGGATTTTGCTTGTGCCATAGTAAAAGAAACTAATACACAAAGCGATGCAACAATAAGTAGAAGCTTAGAGAGTTTGGGCATAATAGACTATTTTTTCAATAGTTTAAGATGTTCAAAAATATCAATTTTAAACAAAGCAAAAAGAAACGTTATTTTTTTAAATAAGAAATTATGATACTGTCCATGAGTGCGATCCAGCAAGAAGAACTCCCAGATTTATGTTATCTGACTTATTTTTTATGTCTTGTAATTGGCGATAAATTTCTTCTTCCAGGGTTAGGCGTTCTTTTGCATATATTACACCAAAGGGACGAGGGAAACTATCTTCCTCAAAAAAACGAACAAGAATCTGAGCTTTTAGCAAATCTTTTTCGTCATGAATCCATAAATCATTTAAGCTATATCCATCCTGTAAAGATACTATTTTGGGTTGATACCCGTCTAAAACTATACCCAAAGATTCGTTTTCTCCAAAAGCAAGAGGCTTACCATGTTCTAGAAAAATGGCGCTTCTTTTCTGGCTGCTTTTGTTAGAAAACACTTCAAATGCATTATCATTAAAGACATTACAGTTTTGATAAATTTCTAAAAAGGATGTTCCTCTATGGTAAAAGCAGCGCTCTAACATGCGTTGTAAATGTCGTGCCTCCTTGTCCATACTACGTGCTACAAAAGAAGCATCTGCACCAAGCGCCAATGATAGTGGGTTAAATGGTTTATCAACCGTGCCGTAGGGTGATGACTTAGTTACTTTATACATTTCAGAAGTAGGAGAGTATTGCCCTTTAGTTAAACCATAAATCTGGTTGTTAAAAAGCAACACATTTACGTCAGGATTACGCCGAAAGAGGTGAATCAAATGATTGCCTCCTATTGAAAGCCCATCGCCATCGCCGGTTATAATCCAAACGCTCAATTCAGGTCTTGTTATCTTGAGTCCTGTTGCAATTGCAGGTGCTCTTCCGTGAATGGAATGTATTCCGTAAGTATTCATGTAATAGGGGAATCTTGAAGAACAACCGATTCCGCTAACAAAAACAATATTTTCGCGTGGTATGCCAAGTTTTGGAAGCGTAAGCTGAACTTGTTTAAGTATAGCAAAGTCTCCGCAGCTCGGGCACCAGCGTACTTCCTGGTCGGTCTCCAGATCTTTTGCCGTGTAAGGCTCATATTGCTTTGTGGCAACCTTCGAATTCATTCATCAATGTTTTTTAAAAGTTTTATAGCTCCATCCAATTGATATAATCGAGACGCTATTTCGGATTGTTCCGTTGCCCATTTGTTATATTGCTCTATGGTTTCGGCTATTTCAGCTAAATATCTGATTCGGTCAGAGGGTATTATCGGAGCGCTTAAATCAGTGCCTTTCGGGCTTGGAAGCAGTTCGCCCCAATTCATTTTCTTTTTTTCTTTAATTTTCTTTACCAGCAACTCAAAAAGCCGGTTTACTCCTTCGTTATTGAATTTAGAAGCAATAGTACCTACAATAGGCAAGTCCTCGTTCTTTGCATTAAATAAACCATGGTTTCTTTTATATTGCTTACAAACATCCTGATATGCATCCAAAGCACCGGATTTGTCGAATTTATTGATTGCAACAAGATCAGCATAATCTAGCATGTTTATCTTTTCCAGTTGGGTGGCGGCTCCGTATTCAGGTGTCATTACATATAGTGAAACATCGCAAAAATCCAAAATAGATGCATCACTTTGACCTACACCAGCGCTCTCAAGAATAACCAGGTCATAGCCAGCTGCTTTACATATATTGATTGCCTGTTGAATTTGCGGACTTAGTGATTTGTTGCTTTCGCGCGTTGCCATAGAACGCATATATGCACGTGGATTAAAGACAGCATTCATCCTGATCCGGTCACCTAATAAAGCACCGCCTGTTTTTTTTCTGCTTGGGTCAACAGACAATACGGCAACGCTTTTTTCTCTGAAGTGGTATAAAAATCGGCGGACTATTTCATCAGTAACACTCGATTTGCCAGCTCCCCCTGTACCTGTTATACCCAATACTGGTGTGTTGTTCGCAGTGGGCGGGAGATATTTTTCAATAAGATTAAAAAAGCCTTCTTCAGCCATAGTGATTGCCAGAGAAATGCTCTTCCAATATTCAGGCTTAGGTTTTATGTATTGGATCCCCTCCAATATAGATTCCGCAAAATCATCTCCGGGAGAGGCTTTAGATAGTACATCTGCAATCATTCCCTCCAGGCCCATCCTTCTTCCATCATCCGGTGAGTAAATTCTTGCTATTCCGTATTGATGAAGCTCCTCAATCTCGTTGGGCAGAATTGTGCCACCGCCTCCTCCAAAAATTTTAATGTGTCCACATTGGTTTTCCTGAAGTAAGTCATACATGTATTTAAAAAATTCCATGTGGCCGCCCTGATAGCTGGTAACTGCAATAGCCTGGGCATCTTCTTGTATTGCTGCTTCTACAATTTCGCGCGCACTTCTATTGTGCCCTAAATGAATTACTTCTGCACCTTGTGCCTGCATGATGCGCCGCATAATATTAATTGCAGCATCGTGTCCATCGAATAGCGAGGCTGCCGTAACAATTCTGATTTTACTTCTGGTAAACTTTTTCATGCTATGGCAAATGTACTCAAAATATCACTCCTGTAGCACTGCAAAGCCTCGAAGAAAGGATTTTATATCCAACCTCTTTTTTCCCTCTAATTGAACCTCCTCTAGATTAATGAACCCATCAGCACAGGAAATTTTTAAATAATTCTTACCGTCTGTGTGAATTGTACCAGGCTGATGTTGCTGTATGCAAATTTCATGCGAAGCTTTGAAAACTTTTATTTGTTTTCCCTGATACACAAAATAAGCGCCGGGAACCGGGCTTAAACCTCTTATAAGGTTGTGCACTTGTACTACAGGCTTTGCAAAATCAATAAGACAATGCTCTCTAAAAATTTTTGGCGCCTTTTTTAGATTATCAATATGCGCTTGAGGTATCTGAGGATAATCACCGCTGGCAATAGCATCTACAGTTTTTTTCAATAAAGATGCTCCAATAAGCATTAGCTTATCGTGTAATGTGCCGGCATTATCTTCATCATTTATCGAAACAGTTTCCTGGAAGATAATATTGCCTGTATCAATTTCATGTTGAAGAAAAAAAGTTGTTACTCCTGTTTCTTTTTCTCCGTTGATAATAGCCCAATTTATGGGTGCTGCGCCTCGGTATTGAGGGAGCAAAGAAGCATGTAAATTTATAGAACCTAAAGGGGGCATACTCCATACAACTTCCGGTAGCATACGAAATGCTACAACGACAAATAAATCTGCTTCTAATGATCTCAGTTGATTGATGAACTTTTCATCTTTTAGTTTTAGCGGTTGAAGCACATCTATACCATGCAGCAGCGCATATTGTTTCACTGCGCTTTGCTGAAGTTGCAAATTCCTTCCGGCCGGTTTATCAGGAGCTGTTACAACAGCTTTAACATGATGACTTGACCTAAAAAGAATATCTAAGGAAGGAACAGCAAAATCAGGTGTGCCAAAGAAAATCAACTTAAGACTTCTCACATCATTATTATTTAAATAAAGCCTAGAATAGATGTTAAAACAAATTATTAACGCTTATCTGTCAGTCAGGTCAATTTCAGTGTTATCGCCAATATTCAGGCTTTGCCGAAACCCTTTGATATTAGCATCTGAACCAATTAAAGATTTACTGAGAGAGATATTTTCTAAACGCGTGTAACTTCCTATGATAGAATTCTCTATGATTGAACAGGTAATAGTGCTATGATCGCTAATAGTAACATTTGGGCCAATAATTGAATGCACAATTTTAGCACCTTCTCCAATGCTAACCGGTTGTATGATAATTGAATTCTCTACCACACCCTTGTGATGATTTAGCCCTTCGGTTTTTTTGAGTAACGTTGCGTTTGTTTCCAGAAGAATTTCTTTTTTGCCTAAATCGAACCATTGCTCAACCTTGTAACTGCGAAATATTATACCGTTTTCTATCATACGGGCAATTGCATCTGTAAGATGGAACTCATTATTGGTGCGAACATTATGGTGTATATTATATTCAAGTGCTTCAAATAATGAACGGGTTTCGTTGATAAAGTATAAACCTACCAGCGCCATATTAGATTTGGGTATAGAAGGTTTCTCTACCACTTTTTTTATAGTGCCATCTTCGTTGAGTTCTGCAACACCAAATGAGCGAGGATCTTCAACTTTTTTTATGCAGAGCACAGAAGACTTACTGTTGTATAACTGGCTTATTTGTGCATCAGTAATGGTATCTCCCAGTTGAATTACAAGAGGTTGGTCTAGATCAATAGCATCTTTTGCGCTGTATATAGCATGTCCCATGCCTTCGCGGCTCTCCTGCACTACATATTGCGCCTTTAAATTGGGGTAATTTTTATCTACGAAGTCCTTTATCTTGTCTCCTAAATAACCGATTACAAAAACAAAATCTGTTACACCGTTTTCAATTAAATGTTCTATAATGAAAGAAAGTATTGGTTTACCGGCTACACATATTAATACTTTAGGCTGTGTGTAAGTCAAAGGGCGCAGACGGGTTCCAGCGCCTGCTACCGGAATTATAGCTTGCATAAAAAAATATATCTTTTGATAAAATGAAAAGTAAGGTAAGTATAGACGAAAAAGATTTTAAATCAAAGAAATTAAGCCAGTGATAAACCTTACTCTTTAGTAGCCCGTAGGGGAATCGAACCCCTCTTTCCTCCGTGAAAGGGAGATGTCCTAGCCGATAGACGAACGGGCCTAATTAAATGGACGCGCAAAGGTAGGAACAAAATTTGAAATTCAAAGAGACGTAATAGGAATCATTTAATATAGTAAGCGTGTTACCGCATTACTGCAATTGTTCCTGTGAACTTTTTCTCAGAGCCATCAAAATACGTTGCTGTAATTTGGTAAACATAAGTATCTAACTGAACAGGCTTGCCTTTGAAGGTGCCGTCCCATCCATCGTTGCCTCCTAAACCGTTTTTCTGCTTGAGATTTTCATAAATTAAGTTGCCCCAGCGATCAAATATTTTTACATGTGCTTCTGTTACACCCAAAATATCAAATTCAAAGCGGTCATTTAACCCATCATTATTTGGAGTGAAAGCGGTAGGAATAAAGAAGGATTGCTGATTCAAAACAGTAATTTGCAAAGTATCAGAAGCTATGCATCCATATGCATTCTCAACACTTACGGCAAAAGTAGTAGTAATAAGAGGGGTTACACGTGGATTAGGACAATTTAAGGTGTCGTTGCAAGCAGGATAAGTAAACCTGCCTAACGGCTGCCATATGTATCTTGTTATTGTTGTATCACTGGTAACAATAGCCTCCAACTGAACTTCCATACCGCTTAATATCACTTCTTTATCTGAAGTTAAATCAACAACTAATGGAGTTGGTACAGGTATGGTAAAAGCAGTAATACCTTCGCAACCATTAGCATCGCGCACTAACAACACGTAATTTCCTGGCAAAAGGCCGCTGAAAGAATCAGATGATTGAGCCTGGCCATTGAGAATATAAATGAATGGCGCTGTACCCCCTTGAATAATAGCTTTTACAGTACCACTGCCAATATTAGCACATCTTGAACCGGTAGTATTAACAGAAACATTTAATGGATTTGGAGTTGTAATTGTTCTTGTTTCAGTTATAGTACATCCTTTGCTGTCTGTTATGGTTACAGTGTATGTACCTGCTCCGAGATTCGAAGCGGTATTATTGTTCTGCGGCTGTTGAGTGCTCCAGTTATAGAAATAAGGGGGATCGCCTCCCGTTACATCCACCGTAATGAAGCCAGTAGTAGCACCATTACATGATGGATTAACCACTGCTACATCTGCCACAAGCTTCTTAGACTCAACCACATCAAACGACTGAATTGCTGTACAGCCTAATCCATCCGTAACAGTTAATATGTAGGTGCCGGCAGATAAATTACCGATACTATCCAGATTTACACCATTACTCCAGGAATAGCTATAGTTTCCGTTAGAACCACTAACAGTAATCTTTATTGATCCATCTTGTTTGCCGCTGCAGGATACATTCACAATTGAAGCATCAATATCAAATGGCTGAGGTTGAGTGAGTTTGACAGAATCTCTCGCAATACAACCTTTGAAGTCCTGCACAAGAAGTATGTAAGAGCCAGCAGATAAGTTAGATTGTACAGAGTCTCCGCTGAAATTACTCCATGTGAATGTGTAAGGATAATTTCCGCCGGTAACAATAGGCGTTATCGCACCGTTAGACCCGCCGTAGCAAGTGATATTTGTTGAATTAAAAGTAAGTTTTAAAGAATCAGGCTCGTAAACAAAATAGGTTCCAGATACCGTGCAGCCATTTCCATCTGTAACAGTCACATAATAAGTTCCTCCGGATAATGCGCCAATATCCTCTGTTATAATTGAATCTTTACTCCATAAGAAATAATATGGCAAAGTTCCACCATATGCAGTAATATCAAGAAATCCGTCTGCATAGCCTTTACAGGTAACATCCTTAATAAAACCTGTAGTAAATAAGGGCTGTGGCTCTCCTACTTTTGCTGTATCTACAGCCGTGCAACTCCTTGAGTCTGTAATAGTAACAATATAGGTTCCGGTAGGCAGGTTGGATATATCTTCTGTATTAGCTCCGTTATTCCAAGCGTATGCATAAGGTGGAACACCCCCAGATACTACAAGATCTATTTTTCCATTACTGTCGCCCGCACAAGTTGGCGTGGTAATGAATTTATTGGTGATTATTAGTGGAGGATTGATAATTGAATATTGGGCAGTAGAAGTACATTGATTAGCATCTGTAACTGTAACTATGTAAGTGCCTTGACTGAGATTGGTCAAATCCTGTGTAGTTGCAGAATTACTCCACAAATAAGAATATCCGGGAGTTCCTCCATTCACGCTCAAATCAATTACACCATTGTTTGCGTTGAAACAAGTTATCTGCAGAATGTTTGCAGAAAGAACTAACGGAGCGGGTTCGTTTATAATAACACTATCTCTTTTCTGGCATCCTTGAGCATCAGTAACAAATAAAATATACGTTCCACCTCCCACATTATTGATTGAATTACTACCGCTGAAATTGCTCCAGAAGTAGTTGTAGGGAGGTGTTCCACCCGTAACAGTTGCCGTTGCTGAGCCTGTTTTTGTGCCAAAGCATAGCAAATCACTTTTTGAGAACGTTATGTTTATAGGATTAGGTTCATTAACTGTAAAATTTCTGACGACTTGGCAATTGTTATTGTCCTTAACCGTAACAGAATAACTGCCTCCTGAAATATTTGTCAAATCCTGCGATGTAGCGGAGTTTGACCATTGATAGGTGTATGGGAAAACTCCGCCTCCTACTGACAAGTCTATAATTCCATTGCTTAAGCCAGCACATGTTACGTCAAAAACACTTGAGTTGACAACAAGCGCAGTTGGCTCATTTACCACAGTACTTGCAGTAGAAGAACAACCATTAAAATCAGTTACTGTAACTGTATAGAAGCCGGCAGGAATATTGTTGATGGCTTGGGTATTTCCTCCATTACTCCATGCAAAACTGTAGGGTGGGGTTCCTCCGCCTGCATTGGCTGATATACTTCCTGAAGAATCTCCAAAACAAAGAACATGAGTAACAGTTAAGTTCACCGTATAAACAGGGGGCTCGGTAAGAATGACAGTTCCTGTAATAGTACAGTTGTTGGCATCCGTTACAATTAATGTGTATGAGCCAGCCCCGACCCCAGAAAGGTTGGCTGTTGTGTCTCCTGTACTCCACAAATAGCGGTAAGGAGAAGTTCCACCGCTTACCTGGGAATTGATATTCCCATTTTTTGCTCCATTACAAATAATGGTATTGGATGTGAGAGACAAAGACAAAGGAAGAGGCTCTGTAATTGTTCGAGTAAGTGTTTCTGTGCAACCATTAGCATCAGTTACTGTAACGGTGTAAGTATTTCCTGGAATTCCAACCAAATCTTCACCCGTATGTCCGTTGCTCCACAAAAAGGAATACGGAAGAGTGCCTCCCCCAACAGTTATATCAATCGTGCCATCATTTCCTCCATTACAACTCACATTTGTTGAAGAAGCCAGAGAAACAAAAAGCTTTCCTGGCTGGGAGATGGTAACCGACAGAGAATCCTTGCAAGAATTATTGTCGGTTACTGTTACCCGATAAGAGCCTGCTGGCACATTAATAAGGTCTTCTGTTGTAGCGCCACTACTCCATACATAAGTATATGACGGGGTGCCACCAGAAGTTTTTACAAAAACTGAACCCGAATTACCTCCAAAACATCCGGGGTTAATTACTGAATCAAGAGACAATTGAAGTTTTGAAGGTTGTGTAATGGTTACACTTTGAATGACAGGACAACCTTTGGAATCAATAATTTTAACCAGATAATTACCTGCCGTGAGATTAGTAAAATTTGGAAGTGACTGATAGGTAAGTCCTCCATTAATTGAATACTGATAGGGCGGGATACCACCGGATACGGAAATGGTAAATTGTCCATCGTTCCCACCAAAACAGCTCACATCTGATTTGGATCCAACTGATGATGTAACAACATAGCTGTTGTTAATTGTATCGGGAATAGAAACCGTACAATTTTGAGCGTCTGTAACAATAATGGTGTAAATACCGGCCCCTAAGCCTGAAATAACAGGATTTGTAAACGAGGGGCCGCCGTTGAGAGAATAAGTATAAGGAGGCGTCCCCCCTGAAGCGCTGACTGTTATTTGACCGTCAAATACTCCACTGCAGCTAGCATCTTGTGAGACAGATGAAGCAACTACTTGAGTAGGTTGTGTGATTACGACTGGATTTGCAGAATAGGTTTGAGTGCACCCTAAGGCATCTCTGACTACTAAAAAATAATTCCCGGCGGTAAGCCCATTAAATGTATTTGATGTCTGATAGTTCAGACCATTATTAATGGAGTACTGAAAAGGAGGTGTGCCGCCGCTTGCTGAGATTGTTATAGAACCATTGCTCCCACCAAAACAGGATACATTTGTTACCGAAACCCCAGAAATGTTAATAGCTGGAGATATAGTTGCAAAAGCGCTGCTATTCACATTAAAGTTCAGACATCCATTATTGTCTTCAATAATATCTATACTAAAAGTAGTTGGACTTACAAATATGGGCAATCTTACAGTATCTCCACTGTTTTTTCCAAAACGCTGATAAAAATTTACGCCATCGGTTAACTGAATATTGAAAGGAGGAGTTCCAACTGTAAAATTAAGAGTAAAGACAGCCTGAGAGCCCGGACAAACGCTTTGACTTGCCGGGGAAATCGTACCTGCTGGACGTTGTGGAATGATGAAATTAATAACATTTGATACATTGGTATTTCCGCATTTGTCAGTTGCACGCCTTCTAATATAATAAGTGCCAG
>JAVQWQ010000068.1:0-11797 GCA_033578915.1 Chitinophagales bacterium
GTGCTGCTCTACAAATTTCCAGTTGCGAAAAGTGATATCCGGATATACAAATTGAGTGATAAAATTCTCAACTCCATGCATTAAAGGAATGCTTTCAAAATTGAGATGTGCGCATAGTTGCGAAGCTTTACACATCTCCAGGAGATGGCCTATGAGGCCAAAACCGGTAACATCTGTAAGAGCATGTACGTAAGAAAATTCCCCAAAAAAAGCGCCGGCTGAATTGAGACGAGTAAGATGATCTATCAAGTAGGCGTATTCGCTGTTTGAAGTGAGAAGCCGTCTGCGATAGGCGCTCATTAAAATACCTGAGCCAACTGGTTTAGTGAGGTATAAAATGTCTCCATGCTTAGCGCCTCCGTTTGTTTTAAGGTGCGCCAATGGCGATGTACCTGCTACACATAGCCCAAAAAGCGGTTCTGCGCCTTCGATAGTGTGGCCTCCGGCCAGCGCTACCCCGGCTTTTTCACATACTTGAGCGCCTCCTTTTAAGGTTTCTCTGGCGCTCTCTGCACCAATTTTTTCGAGCGGCCAAGCCATAACGGCAAGCGCCAAGAAAGGTTTACCACCCATGGCGTATATATCACTAAGTGCATTTGCAGCGGCAACTCTGCCAAAGTCGTAAGGGTTGTCTATGGCGGGAGCAAAAAAATCTGTAGTGAGCAGCAAAGCTGTATCATCGTTGAGTTTATACACCGCAGCATCATCTGCGCTGGAGGCATCGCGCAGCAAGGAAGGGAACAGAATGCATTGCTCGCGCAACCCTTTCAATATTTCATGTAAAGCATTAGGGTCGGCTTTGCAGCCACAGCCAGAAGCCTTGCTATATTGTGTCAGTTTGGGCATTTCTTTTGTAATCATGGAACTTGTTTTCAGTTAGTTTGGTATGTTTTCGTTTATTGTTGCAGTGTTTAGCTTGATAGACGACAGATATTCCAAAGCGGCCGTTGTGTCAAAGCACATTTCGTGCAGAAATACAGGAGTAGGGCCGGTTCTTCGCCCTAAGCTATGTTGATATGTCTTATCGTAGTATTCTAATATTATTTCGGCTGCTCGGGAGATATTACCCTTGCCCAGTTCAAAAAGAGCTAAACCAGCGCGCTCGGGCCCGAGACGTTTGCGGATTTTAAGGATACAAGCTGATAGTTCGGAGAGATCGCTCTTTCCGTAGTTGTGTACAAGATTTTTAATACGTATTTCGCGAAGATCGGGAAGTATATACAGCGGTGCATCAATTTTTTGCTTCCACAATGCAGGCGGAATGAAAACACGGCCAATAAATCGCGATTCATCTTCTATCCAAATAGGAAATGCAGTGCGTTTTGATATGATGTCCGCTCTGCGCAGGGCTAATGCCAGCATATTTTCAAAATGTTCTTGTGTTGGCTGCTGAGGCTGCCCCAGACTGCCAAATGCAGATCCATGATGATTAGCTAATGCCTCTAGGTCAACTACCGGGAATCCACGATTTTTCAAAGCGTTTAGTAAAAGCGTTTTGCCTGAGCCTGTAAAACCACCCAAGACTGCAAATGCATATTTTTCTTCAAAGGTGTTAATCACCCATCTTCTAAAAGCTTTATAACCACCCGGGATAACCTGTGGATTTAGTCCGTAAAGATTTAAAAGCCAGGCTACCGAGGCGCTGCGCATGCCTCCACGCCAGCAATACAGCAAAAGTTTGTGTTTACCGGAGTTTTGGTTAATCAATTCTTGTGCTTGTGCTGCTATTGAGCTCAAACGCGGGCCTACAAAATCTAATCCGGCATGAATAGCCGCTTCTCTTCCTTTTTGTTTATAGGTAGTTCCAACGGCGGCCCGTTCTTCGTCTGTAAATAGCGGAAGGTTTATTGCACCCGGAATATGGCCATAATTGTACTCTGATGGGGTTCGCACATCCAGCAATAAAACGTCTTCAGCTTCAATCAAATTGTCGAAATTTTCCTGCAAATCATGAGTAATAGACTTCATGGCACAAACACAAAGAGCAGTATTTCAAAAATAATTTTTTAGAAAAAGATATTCATAGACAGTCCACTAGCCTATTATGAATGACTGAATACTTCTTTAGGAACGTAGAAATTTAATTTTCCAAAAAGAAATTGCCTCGCGAATTTGTATCTGGCATACTCAATCTTTCTGACGCATGCATGCTGAAACATTTATATTTCCTGTATTTAAAAATGAGACTATCAAAACCTTCGTTATATCAGTTAATGATTATCAACCTTTTACTGCAAATGAGATATGTAGAGCAGATTTTTTGGGCTTTGCGGATTACAAATCTTGAATAGGCAGTAGCTTAATTTGATTCCTGATATTTGAGTTCGGTACTTTTCAATACATATTTATTTTGATGTAAAGATGTTTTAAAGGCAAAATTTATTTAATTCGCTCTCCCTTTTTGAAAATATGGCTCAGGATAAAAAGAAAAATGTATTGGGCAGAGGTTTAGGCGCTTTGCTTTCGGGAACTGATGAGGCGCTTGAAGAGCAAAGAGCTTCTAAAATAACCAAGGATAGAAACAGCGGTGGGGCAGTGGTAGTAAATATTCCTTTGGAACAGATAGAGGTGAATCCATTCCAGCCTCGCAGCACTTTTGAGGAAGACAGTCTATTAGAATTGGCAGAATCTATCAAAATACATGGTGTTATACAACCTATTACAGTGCGGCAGACAGAATCCGGCCGCTATCAATTAATTGCCGGAGAGCGGAGACTAAGGGCTTCAAAACTTTGCGGAAAAACAGAGATTCCAGCTTATGTTCGCACGGCCAGCGATCAAGAGAGCATTGAGATAGCTTTAATAGAAAATATCCAACGAGAAGACCTCAATCCAATTGAAATAGCCATTAATTACAAGCGCTTGATGGATGAATGCGGACTTACGCAGGAACAACTATCCCAACGTGTAGGAAAAAACAGAAGCAGCGTGACGAACTATTTAAGGTTGTTGAAACTGCCTCCGGATATACAGGCAGCGCTTCGAGATGAAACAATAACCATGGGGCATGCCAAGGCGCTTCTGGGCGTAGAGCAAATAACCACACTGCTTGCACTGTTCAAAGAAGTAGTTAACAAAGGCCTGTCTGTAAGACAAACAGAGGAATTAGTCCGAAATGCTGAACATAAACAAGTAAAGAAAAAAGTTACTCCTTCAAAAAAAGAGCTTCCTTTAATGTTGAAAAAGCTTCAGGAAGAACTTACGGGCGCGCTTAACACGAAAGTAAGCATAAAGCCACAAGGAGGAAACAAAGGCGAGATAGTTATATCGTACTATTCTGCAGAAGATCTGGAAAGACTAAGGGATATTTTTATCCACGCTTAAGAAAAACCTCTGCAGCTAACGGATGCAGCCTCGAATTTCGATAATACTGCCTATCTACAATCAATCTGATCAAATATCATTTCTCTTTGATCAATATACTACCAATCTGCCGCGTCTTGGAGTGAGCTGGGAGTTGCTTTTTGTGGTAAATGGCAGCAGAGACGATTCTTATCAAAAAGCGTTGGAAATTTCAAAAGGGCACCCACATGTTTTCGTATTTAATCTCGATAAGGGAGGTTGGGGCAGAGCGGTAAAATTCGGCCTTAGTAAGGCAAAGGGCCAATTAGTCTGTTATACGAACTCTGCACGCACTAATATTGATGATTTAATACTTGTCTTGACGTATGCTCTGGCAAATGATAAAGTAGTAATAAAAACCACACGAGTAGTAAGAGAAAATTTTATCCGTAAGGCGGGATCCATTTTATACAACTACGAAAACAGGCTTTTGCTCGGCACTCCGCTTTGGGACGTTAACGGAACTCCAAAAGTTATTCCTGCTGCAGCCCTTGAAGGCATTGAGCTCATATCTGACGGAGATTTGATTGATGCCGAACTCATGGCTAAAATTTACCGAAGGCAATATCAAATTGTAGAAATACTCATCGTTTCTACAAAAAGAGTTAGTGGAAAAAGTACTACCGGACTAAAATCGGCACTGAAAATGTATGCCGGATTATTTTATTTGCGCAAAGTCCTTAAATGAATTCAGCGAAGAAAAAGTTTTACTTGTTGCGCCAAAAACAGCAGAAAGCATTAAGGCATCCTTGTGAAGTTATATGTGGTAATCCTTTTTTTAACGGCCTGAGCGGTGAATCACTCCTGTATAATACTTACGGGAATTTTGCAGATATTCTTTATAGATCAAATATCACACTACTTATAACCCGAGAATACGAACATTTGGTTCTGGCATTGCACGCCACAAAAAAAGGAATCACGCAATCTTTTCTCCACCTGCCTCATCCAAACGGTATAGCAGTAAACCGAAAAAAAAACAGAGTTTATGTAGCCAGCACCCGCAATCCTAATAAGATTGTGGAGTTGAGTGTAGTGAGTAATCTGATCCACCGCAGCGAAATGAATCACATCAAACGACATGACAAGTTGCTAACCCCTTCGAGAGAAAAGTATTATGCCGGCTCATATTATTTTCACGATCTTGCTTTTATCGGTAATCAACTCTATGCAAATTCAGTAGGAAAAAACGGAATCGTTCCGATAAACTTCGACACCCCTGATTCTGAAGAAATAGTATGGTCGCCATTACATAAAAAACTATCTCACAGCAATTATCTTCAACTTAACTCCATTGCAGCAGGTAAAGATATTGCTAGCTCTTTTTTTACTGCATCGGCAGAAAAACCAGGCGATTACAAACCCGGAGATCTGCGCTTTCCCGTAGATAAAAAGGGTGTTATTTTTTCAGGGAGAGACGGAGCGGTAGTGGCCAGAGGCCTTACACGTCCTCATTCTGCAAAACTGCACAAAGGCCTGTTATGGGTAAATAACAGCGGTTATGGAGAAACCGGTTACATTGATAATGGAAACTTTGTTCCAGTTTTTACATTTCCGGGCTGGACGCGCGGGTTGTCTTTCATAGATGATATTGCTTTTATAGGTGTTTCAAAAATTATTCCTAAATATAAAATTTATGCTCCCGGCTTGAGCATCCGGCATCAGCAATGTGCTGTGTACGCGGTGAATATAAGTACCAGGGAGATACTAGGCAGGATAGAATGGGAAATGGGTAACCAGATTTATGGAATTGATTGGATCAGTGCAGACGCCTGTATAGGTTTTCCCTTCAAAACTTTAAATGGAGATGAAGAATATCTTAATGAATTCTACTTCCGGCATGCTTTTAATTATTAAATGAAAATAAACTATGGTTCAATCTATGAGATTACTGATGATTTCAGCAATGTATGAGAATGGAGGTAACACTACACACCGGCTACTCGACGGACATCCCGAATTTATGGTGTATCCGTTTGAATCGCAGACCGGCACAAAATATGTGCTTGATTTTCTCACAAGCCTTTATCCGGTTAAATATCGCTGGCCTGTTTTTCCGATAGGAGTTTCTGCTGCAGAAGCTTACGAGATGATTATTGATGAAGAAGCGAAAGTGCGCAGCAAAACGCCTTATGTAAGTAAATTCCGAACGGCTGTTTTTGAGATGGATGATAAAGAGCGCAAAGAAATTTTTATCAAAAAATTGGAGGGAATCCCTCTTACGCGGAAGGCTCTGACACAGGCTTTTTTCTTTGCCACCTTTGCAGCATGGCGCAACCACCGTAAATCAGGTAAGGAGACTGCATATGTTGGGTACAGTCCTATAATAGGCGTAGATGCAGAAAAAATTATCACTGACTATGGTAAGGATGGTTTTATCTTACATATAATACGCAATCCTTTTTCTGCTTACGCTGACACTAAGAAAAGACCCGTTCCCTTATCACTTGAACACTATATAACCGGCTGGGTAACCTGCCAATACCTTGTCGGTATTTACGCAGAAAAATACCCAAAGCAATGTTTCATACTGAGATACGAGGATATAATAGCCGATAAAAGAGAGGCGCTGTCAGATTTGTTTACATCCATGGGTATAAAATACAGCGAGCTGATTGAATATCCCAGTTGGAACGGAGAGCCCCTAAGCGAAGTTTATCCTTGGGGAACTATTCGCATTCCAACTGAAGAGGTTAATATTCAAACAGCCAAAGAGCTCAGCAAACAAGAAATTGATGAAATATATCTGCGCACCAAAAAATATTTAGAACACTTTGATTACCTCTCTATATATCGAAAGATCACATAACAGCATCAATGCCAGGGTATGAACCAAATGCGATGGAAGCATATAGTTGCACAAGAATGGTTTATGCCTTCAATAGTTGCTGCTTTAGGTATATGGAGGATTTTTGTTCCACAACTTGAAGCAAACGAGGGCCTGGGTTGGGATGGCCTAAAGTATTATGATATAGCTGTCAACGGCCTGCAAAGCAAAGTGCTGGATAACTATCTCGTACTGCGCATGCTGCCTTCATTATATGTGCACACCATATTTTTGGTATTTGGAATTGCTTTTACTCCTCCAAATGTAATCTTAGCCTTTAAGTTGATGCATACTGTTTTGCTAACTGTTGCAGCATGGATGGTAAAAAGGATTTTTGACAAGTATAATTTAAATGCATTAGAGCAGATTACAGGATTCTGCCTGGTATTTTTAAACTATGGAGCGCTGAATTTTACCTACTACTACCCGGTTATGACTGATACTCCTGCATTTGTTTTATCCATAGCGCTTATATATTTCTATATCTACAATGATGTTCCGGGTATGGCACTGACAGGGCTGCTTGGTGCATTCACATGGCCGCTGTTGTTTCCTATGTCTGTCGCTCTTTTGTTTTCATCAAGTTCTCACAAGACTGAACAAATTCACCCTGCGATATTCTGGGGGGGGAGACTTATCAGCTTTTTTTACGCAGTAGCAGTATGCTGGTATTTCGTGGTTTATTTAGCCAAAGAAACAGACGATGCCTACACCTTGCCCATCAGCAGGGCCTGGCTTCCATTATCATTGATATTGACTGGTGTGTTATTTTTTTTCTTCCCTGATGTATTAATGCATAAGCATTTCTACTCAAAAAACTCGCTTTCTGCTGTGTTGGACAAAAACAGGATACTTTGGGCGTTGTCTGCTATCATATTTTTTGTTTTTTTGAAATGGTTACTTCCTGTTAATAATCCTTCTAAGTTTCTGAAATTCTCCACACAGGTCAATATCACAATGGTTTATGCCCTGCAACGCCCTTTGATTGGGTTGGTAAGCCATTTTAATTACTGGGGCGCTGCGGTATTGATAGGTGTGATTTATTGGAGAAGCATAACTGCTTTTTGGGCAAGGTTCGGTTTGGGCTTTAATTTCTTTATTTTCTTTAGCCTGATAATGTTTTTTGCACAGGCCGAATCGAGGCGGTTGGCTTATATATTTCCCTGGATTTTGTTGGGAGTTGCGCTGTTTGTGCATGAAAGAAAGTTTCATGCGTTTTTTCATATCGTACTCATCTCTATTAATTTTCTTTTGGCTAAGCTTTGGCTGTTTCCAGACAGAAGTAAGCAATCGGCCTTGCTGCCAGATGGCACTGTTGGGTTTCCGGAACAATGGTTTTTTATGCACCTGGGAAGATGGATGACTGAGGAAGTGTGGATGTGGCTGTGTGTGATATTTATGGTATGCGCGGTGGTATTGCTTATTACAGATTATTTTTCAAAAAGGAAATTAACGCAAAGTTCCGAATGTGCTTAGAGGATAGAATTCTTCCTAAACATTGAATTTTTTGAGGTTTTTAGCTGGTTAACTTTTCAGCTCTCTCATACTGTTTTTTTTTTGTTTATGTTTTTTTGATGGGGAAGTTTTGGCTATAATAAGCGTATGATTGAACAAGCTGAAGCTATGATTGAGAGGCATTTTTTATGATGTATGAGGAAATCCTGCAAATACGGGTGAGGGATGCGGAGGGCGCGAACGGAGTGAGCGGCCGCGGACGCGCTGCGCTTCGACAGGCTTGGCGGCCGGGCAGCGCGGTCGCGGCGGGAGCGAGAGCGTACCCCGTAGCAGCCCGGCCCCTGCGGCCGAGACCCTGAGCGAAGCGAAGGCCGAGGCCGCGGGGGACACCCCCATCAGATTGTTTACTTAGATTAATGAGGAGTTAGTTATGGTTCTTGAACATTCTTGCCATTAAGCTGTGCCTCTTTCCAAACTTCTCTAAACTCGCTGAGGATAATGGCCGTTGCTCCCCAAATGGTGTAATGCTTATAAATAAAAGCCGGGACGGTGGCATAAAGGTTTTTTCCTACTTCAACGCGGGTGTGCGTAATGTTGCTGTCGTTTAAAAAAAAGGAAACGGGAATTTCGACAATTTGCTCGACCTCGCGACTGTTGGGTGCGAATGTAGGCGATGGATAGGTGAATCCTACAACGGGTTGTACTAAAAAATTGCTGGGCGGTATATAAAGTTGGGTGAGCTGGCCAATGGTTTCTATATGTTGTTGCGGAAGGCCTACTTCTTCTTGTGCCTCGCGGAGCGCAGTGTGAATGAGCGATGGGTCGGTTGCCTCAAACTTGCCTCCCGGGAAACTCATTTGCCCGCTGTGTACTCCGGGATATTTTCTTCGAAGCGTTAAGAGCATGTACCACTCCTTCTGCTTTTGATATAACAGAACCAAAACGGCACCGCGTCTGGGGTTGAGGGCAGTGATGGATTCTGCGGTGAGGCGAGGACGAAATTCTGGTGCAAGACGATACTGTGCCGACTCGCCCGGCAAAGGGCGCGAAAAACAATCCTTCAGGCATAAAATAAAGTCATCTCTTAAATCGTTTTGCATTCTTTACGCGAAAGAGTTTACTTTTGCAGCCTTTCAAAAATAGTAAAACTGATGCATTCGAGATTTGTCGCTACAGGCCTAAAAAATGAAAATGAGCATGTGATATTGGCATTTGAATTGATTGAAGAAGCCTATCGCATTAATTTACACATTATTCCGGCCTCTGCATTAAATGAGGAACAACTGCGCTTATTGCGCGATGAATGGGTGGCAGGAAATGATTTTCAATTTCCGGAGGGCACAGAAATTATCAACCCCAACCCTGAAAATGACACCATATTGCCGGACAACATCCGCAGCGAAGAAGCGGGCATGATAAGAATGAGGCAAAACGAATGGGCGCTGCGCTTGCTCACCAACAAGCTTTGGGAAAGTTATTTGATAGAGTTGGATGCATTGAAAAAAAGAGCAGCCGAACTGACTTCTTATAGCAGAGATTTGTTTGATGATGTGAAAAGTTTCTGGAACAGGGTCATTGAACATAAAAAAGAGCGGGACATACCTAAGCAAAAGGTAGATGAGATTAGCCACGAAGTGAATGCCATCTTCGACAAGTTAAAATCTTTCAGGCAAGAGGAGACTGCTAAATTCAAAGAGGCTTCAGCTAATTTCAGGAAATCGGTGGTTGAAAAACTTGAACTGCTTAAGAGTAAAATTTCTGAAAACGCGCTATTCAAGGAACTGTTTGACGAGTTTAAGCAAATACAACAATTTGCCAGAGAAGGTGGGCAACTGAGCAAAGAAGATGCAAAAGCTGTAAAAGATGCTTTGGATGAAACTTACCAGCAGTTGCGCGATGCCAGGAAAATGTTTTCAGAAAGAAAGCACGCTTCGAGAATAGAAAACTTAAATAAGATTATTAAAAGTATAGAAAAATCGCTTCATCGCGACAAAAGCGACCTTGAATACTACACTAAAAAGATTAATCATCCTCGCGCCAACGCATTAGAAATACAGTTGGTCAAAGTGAAAATTAAGATGCTGGAAGAGAAGATTGCTCAAAAAGAGGAAAAACTCGCTGATATTCGTAAGACGCTTGAAAAACTTACTATTCCAAGACAAAAAACTGCACAAGCCGCAAACCCTGATTTGGATAAAGAAAATGTTAGTCTTACAAACGATGAAACTGAATTTTCAGATGATGCTAATGACATGAACGAAAGTGCAGACTTGACTGCGGAGTTAGAAATCAATGGAACACCTGATGGTGCGGGCGACCATACCGATGCATCTAATACAGAAGGAGAAACGGCCTCTATGGACAAAGGGGTGCCTGAACAAGGCCATGAGCCTTCTCAACGTAATGAGTAACCCATGCGATATTTCTGGCCAATATCTGTTGTAATGATTTTTGCTGTCCCTGGTTGTAAGATATATTCGTTTAGTGGAGCAACTATTCCTCCGGAAGTAAAAACCATACAAATTGACCTTTTTCAGAACCGCGCGGGTAACGGGCCGGCACTCTTGAGCCAGATATTTACAGACAGGTTGAAAAATAAGTTCATCACAGAGTCGAGGCTCAAACAAACCCAAAGCAACGGGGATTTGCATATCAAAGGGTATATTTCCGGTTTCCAATATTCAAACCAGGCACCAACGGCAGCGGTGAGCAGCGGTATCAACAGGCTCACCATTACGGTGTATGTAGAATTTATCAACAACAAAGACCCTAAGGACCAATGGCAGCAAAGCATAAGCATGTTTGCAGAAGCGCCTGCCACAGAGAACATATTTTCGGTTGAAAGCAGGTTAATTGATGAAATTATCAGACAACTGGTGGACGAGATTTTTGTAAAAGCGCTTGTAAAATGGTAAATAGCCTTTTGAGTTTAAGGCTTGTTGCAGATTACGTTTGTTGAACAAATTGAATGAAAATAATCTGGCTGATGAATTGTATAACACAGTAAATGAAAACTCGACTCATTTTCATTCTAAAAATATTTAACCATTAGGAATAAACTTTATAGTATTTTCACACGTCTTTTATGAAAAAAATTATGCATCAACGGAGTGATATATTTGCCTTTGTGCCATTGGTAACTCTTGCTGTCGTTACTGCAGGATTATTTATGATCAACTCCTGCGATGATGAGAAAAAAGAGTTAAAAATTCTTGAGCCAATCACAATTATTCAACCGGATTCCGTTGTTGTCAGCATTAAGAAAAGCGAGCCGCTACCACTGGAAATTAAATTTGTTACCGACAGGCCTATTTTATATGCTTTGGGACTTTATTCGATAGATTCCACTAAATCAGGACAGTTTGATCCTATGGGAGCAGACACAATCTTTCGCTTGTACGACTCTATACCGCGCGAAAACAAAAAGCACTACATCGGTACATTTGAGGCGAAAAATACAAAAGCCGGTCATAAAGTCAGGGTGAAAATAGCTATGCAGGCGCTTGGTAATTCAGGACAGCCCGAGAAAAGCCATTATTTTGAAAAGTTTTTGCGCTTTGATGTAATTAAGTAGCTTTCCTCAAAAATTCAATAATTCACATCATTCATGAAGCTATCATTTCACGGGGCCGCACAAACGGTAACCGGAAGCAAGTTTGTTTTAGAGCTAAATAATGGCAAAAATCTACTTTTGGATTGCGGCCTTTTCCAGGGCAGCGGAAAAAAAAGTGATGCACTCAACAGGCAGTGGGGATTTGAACCTTCAAAAGTATATGCCTTAATACTTTCTCACGCACACATAGACCACTGCGGGCTGATTCCCAAATTAGTAGCCGATGGATTCAAAGGTAAAATTTATTGTACGCCTGCAACAAAAGATCTTGCGGAATTGCTTCTGCTTGACTCTGCAAGGATACAACATAATGATTTGTTGTATATGAATAAAAAACGAGAAAGGCAGGGCAAGCCGCTTTTAAGTCCTCTTTACAATGAAAAGCAAGTTATCGAAAGCCTAAAGAAGTTTGAGACTAAGCCATTTAACAAAAGCTTTTCAGTGACTGAAAATGTGCAGGTTTTATTTACCGATGCAGGGCACATTGCCGGTAGCGCTGTTGTAAATCTGGAAATCGTTTTAAAAAGAAAAAACAAAACCTACCTGACATATTCGGGTGA
>JAVQWQ010000069.1:0-11787 GCA_033578915.1 Chitinophagales bacterium
TCTTTTAATCAAAAATATCCTACTTTTATTTTGTAAATTGTTTCTTTCAGCAATTTATTGAATTAAATTGTTGAGAAAACCCTAAAAGCTTTAATTAAAAAGAAAAAATACAAACCGAAAATCACACTAACCCGCAGAAGATTCGTTGTATATATTTTACGGATATTATAATAACACAAACTTTTCTTAAAAAGCAACTAATAATTAGTAGCTTCGCAAGTTGGATATTATGAATGCTTACAAAGAGCAAATAGATTTAAACCGTCTTCCCCAACATATAGCGGTCATAATGGATGGCAACGGACGTTGGGCAAAGAGGCACGGAAAACACAGAATATTCGGTCATTCAAACGGGGTGAAGGCCGTGCGCGAAACCTCAGAGGCCTGCGCAGAATTAGGCATTAAATACCTAACACTTTATGCTTTTAGCACCGAAAACTGGAACAGGCCTCAGGACGAAGTCAGCGCCTTGATGGAATTGCTGCTCAGGACTGTTAGGCTTGAAATTGACACACTGATGAAAAACGACATTCGTCTCAGAGCCATCGGCAATATTGAGGCTCTGCCGGCGCCCACCCGCAGAGAACTTAATGAAGCTATTAAAAAAACTTCAGGCAACAAACGCATGGATCTGATACTGGCGCTCAGCTACAGCGGAAAGAGTGAGCTCACTCGCGCAGTACAGCAAATAGCCACAGATGCTATTGCAGGAAAAATTTCGCCCGAAGACATCACTGAACAACTTATAAGTAAGTACCTCTACACGACCGATATACCTGACCCGGAATTACTTATTCGTACCAGTGGCGAAAAGAGAATAAGCAATTTCCTGCTGTGGCAACTGGCCTACACAGAATTATATTTTACTGATTTGTACTGGCCCGATTTCAACAAAGACGAATTGTACAAAGCCATTATAGACTTTCAAAGCAGGCAACGAAGATTTGGCAAAACTAGTGAACAACTACAACAGCTTACCGTTTGAGAATGGTTCTATCCGTTGCTTCCACTTCTAATAAAGGTTTTGAGCGCCTTTTACTCACATTGTTCCTCACATTATTTGCATTTACATGGTGTGATCTCAAGAGTCTTTTCGCTCAAAATTTGGTAGTAGATTATGCACAACCAGCCGAATATGAAATACAGGAAATAAAGGTCGAGGGAGCGCAATATTTAGATGAACGCATACTGGCTACACTTTCAGGCCTTAGAGTGGGTGAAAAGATAAAGATACCCGGAGAAGATATTGCTAAAGCTATAAAAAACCTGTGGCGTCAGAGGTTGTTTTCTTTTGTTTCCATCGAATTATCAAAAAAAGAGAAAGATAAAGCGTGGTTATTAATTCGCGTAGAAGAAAAACCTCGCATATCGCGCTACACTATCAAAGGCGTGCGCTCCGGCGACCTCGAAGAGTTGAAAAAGAAAATTGACCTGAGAGCCGGCAGTATCCTCACAGAAAGTGTTAAGGCGCAAGCAGCAAACGCTATTAAAGCGTACTACATTGATAAGGGCTATCTGAATGTGGCTGTGCAGGTATTGGAAAAAAAGGACACCTTAATTCCAAACAGCGTGAAAGTAGAATTGTGGGTAAACAAAGGACAACGCGTCAAAATCAACTATATTACCTTCGATGGAGTACAACAAGTCAGCGCCAATCGCCTAAGGCGAGCTATGAAAGAAACAAAAGAAAAGGTAAAATTTGATCTCGATGAAATACTAAACTTCAAAAAAAATCTTCGCGATAGTATATGGCGCAAACATCCTTACAAATGGCTCGATATTTCTCCTCTGCGTATTTACGAATACATAGACCGCTACGCTAACCTGAACATTTTCAAGTCATCAAAATTTAAACGCAAAGAATACGAAGACGATAAGCGAAAAATAATAGAATACTATCATACGCAAGGATTTCGCGATGCAGCAATAGTTGAAGATACTGTTTATCAAACCGACTCCCGCAACCTGAACATACACCTAACGGTAAATGAAGGGAAGCGGTACTATTTCAGAAATATTTATCTTACAGGCAACACCAAGTATTCTGATTCATTGATTTACCGCATACTCAACATCAAAAAAGGAGAGGTTTACAATCAAAAATTATTAGAGGAAAAACTTTTTATGAGCGCCAGCGGCAACGACTTGAGCTCGCTCTATATGGACGAGGGTTACCTGTTTTTTAATGTTACTCCACTGGAAGTAAAAATAGAAGACGACTCCATTGATGTGGAATTGCGCATCAATGAAGGCCCGCAGGCTACCATAAAAGACGTGAGAATCATCGGCAACACCAAGACCAACGAAAAAGTTATCCGCCGCGAATTATACACTTTGCCCGGCAACAAATTCAGCCGTAGCGACCTGTTACGCTCGCAACGGCAGATTGTCAATCTCGGATATTTTGACCCCCAGCAATTGGATATGGTTCCTATCCCTAATCCTGAAAAAGGAACGGTAGATATTGAATATCGCGTTACCGAGAAGCCGTCAGACCAGTTGGAACTTTCTGCGGGATGGGGGGGTGCCAGAAATCAGGGCGGCGGACTGGTAGGTACGCTTGGGCTTACGTTTACAAATTTCTCAGTGCGCAATATCGCCAAAAAAAGAGCTTGGAATCCCTTGCCATCGGGCGATGGACAACGGCTTAGCCTGCGTTTTCAAAGTACAGGCGCACGTGCGCAGTTTTACACGCTGTCGTTTACAGAGCCATGGCTTGGTGGCCGCAAGCCTCAGTCGCTCACGGTTAGTTTCAACCAAACTGTTTTAAACGCTCTCGATGTCAATTTCAGGATAGACGGCACCTACCGCGCTACTGCTACTACTGTTGCTTTTGGCACAAGGCTGAAAAAACCTGACGACTTCTTCACCGCTGAGGTGGCCATGAGCTATCAGTACTACTATCTGCGTAACTACAATTTTCCATTTTTCATTTTTCAGGACGGGCGTTCCAATAACCTCAACTTTTCTTTCAATCTCTCCCGAAATTCGATTGATGCACCATTGTATCCCACTCGAGGCGCTTTGTTTGATTTTACGGTAAGCGCTACTCTCCCTTATTCATACATGTTTTCAGGCAGAAGAAACATTGATTATTCAAATCCGGAACTACCAAATTCCATACGATATAACTGGATTGAATATCACAAATGGAAATTCAAAGTGGATTGGTATGTGCCGGTATGGAAAAACCTGGTATTAAAAACTTCTGCAAAGTTTGGCTTTCTTGGGCTGTATAATCCGGCTATCGGATACTCTCCTTTTGAAAGGTTTGAACTGGGAGGAGATGGCATTTCAAATGCGCAGATTCTTGGACGCGACATTGTGAGCCTGCGTGGTTACCAAATCATATCTCCAGACGGAGGCGCTCCTATTTACAATAAATTTTCCATGGAAATGCGTTTTCCGGTGTCGCTCAACCCATCGGCAACGATTTATGGACTCGCCTTTTTGGATGGTGGAAATTATTGGATGAATATTCGCGACTACAGGCCTTTTGACCTGCGCAGAAGCGCAGGCTTGGGGGTGAGAGTATTTTTACCCATGTTTGGATTGCTTGGCTTTGATTACGGAATTGGTTGGGACAAAATTCCTAAACAAGGCAACAATATTTTCAGCAAATACGGAGAGTTCCGAATTGTGCTCGGTTTTGAACCAGAATAGTTAAATAACAACAAAAATTTATTTTATGATGTATAACATTAATTGGTGGGTGGTAGCAGCCTCTGCAATCATCCCATTTATAATCGGTTTTATTTGGTATCATCCCAAAGTAATGGGAACAATTTGGATGAAAGAATCGGATGTAAATCCGGAGGACACTAATTTTATCCGTTGGCCAGTCGCTCTTGCGATTATGGCAGTGATGTATTTCTTTCTTTCATTCGGGTTGCTTTATGCTGTGGTACACCAGTTGCACATTTTCTCTACCGTAATGGGAAACCCTGCTCTCAACGACCCCGGTTCAGAATTGAATTATTTACTTAAAACTCTTATAGAAAAATATGGTACAAACTATCGCACTTTTAGACATGGAGCCCTGCATGGCGCTATTGCTGCCTTAACCTTTGCCGCGCCGGTAGTTACCATAAACTCCTTGTTTGAAAACAAAAGCATTCGATATATCCTGATTCATATTGGATACTGGGTAATATCGTTTACACTTACAGGCGCAATTATCTGCGGACTGGCATAATGGTTGCCATATCCTGTTAAAACTTTTTCTTTATACAACTCGTTTGCACGAGTAATTTTTTCATTTTCGCACTATGCAGAGAGATAGTGAAGTTTTTTCCCTTATCGAAAAAGAGCTTAAGCGCCAGCAAGAAGGCATAGAATTAATAGCCTCCGAAAACTTTACCTCGGTTGCAGTTATGCAGGCCATGGGAAGTTGCCTCACCAACAAATATGCTGAAGGCCTTCCGGGTAAGCGTTACTATGGAGGTTGCCAATATGTGGACGAAATAGAAAATTTAGCCATAAACAGACTGAAAAGATTATTCGGCGCTGCATGGGCAAATGTTCAGCCGCATAGCGGTGCCCAGGCCAACGCAGCAGTGATGCTTGCCTGCCTCAAACCCGGTGATACTATCATGGGTTTTAATCTGGCGCATGGAGGCCATCTTACACATGGTTCTCCGGTAAACTTCTCCGGCAAGCTCTATCGCCCTGTATTTTACGGAGTGGAAAAAGATACTGGCAGAATAAACATGAACCATGTGCGCGAAATTGCACTGCGTGAAAAACCAAAGCTGATAATCTGCGGTGCAAGCGCTTATTCGCGCGACTGGGATTACACGCTTTTCCGTTCAATTGCCGATGAGGTAGGAGCCTTATTGCTTGCGGATATAGCACACCCGGCAGGATTAATTGCTGCAGGGTTGCTCAACGACCCTCTGCCTCACTGCCACTTTGTAACTTCTACGACTCATAAAACACTGCGCGGGCCTAGAGGCGGTGTAATCATGATGGGAAAAGATTTTGACAATCCCTTCGGAGAAAAAACACCTAAAGGCGAAATCAAATCAATGAGCGCACTGCTCGATGCTGCCGTATTTCCCGGCATTCAAGGCGGCCCTTTGGAACATGTTATTGCTGCCAAGGCAGTGGCTTTTGGCGAAGCCCTCACCGATGAATTCAAAGTTTATCAGCGGCAGGTAGTAGCTAATGCTCGCACACTGGCAAATGCATTAAAGGCAAAAGATTATCACATCATTTCCGGAGGAACAGACAACCACCTCATGCTTATTGACCTGCGCAACAAAAACGTTACCGGTAAGCAGGCAGAGGCAGCTTTAATGATGGCAGATATTACTGCCAATAAAAATATGGTGCCGTTCGATGATAAATCACCTTTTGTAACTTCAGGCATACGCCTGGGCACTCCTGCTGTCACGACCAGGGGTTTTAAAGAACACGACATGCTACAACTGGCTGAATGGATTGACACAATTATCCGAAACATTAATGACGAAACCACTATACAAAAAGTAAAAGCTGAAGTGAATGCTTATATGAAAAAGTTTCCTCTCTATGAGTAATTTTCTGTTTTTTAAATTATATGTTACATACCTAAGTATTTGAAAAAGTTTTCCAACGTTAATCAGTAAGTATTTGCATTCAATTTATTTGCTAACAATTGTCTAATTGAGATGTAAATTATAGGTCTTTTCCTCTTCTGCTTTGATGATTTTGTGCTTTGTTTCGTCTGAATTCATGATACCTGACGGAATATAAATGAAGGAATATTCGCCCGGTTGCAATGAAATAGTTTTATTTCCATTAAACTCGAATTGTAAAATTCTTTTCATGGTGCGCATGTCAATGACTGCTACTCTGGTCATGCTATTCGCAAAGAGATTAATGGCCGCATCACAGAAAACTCTGAATATTTCTGTTTGAGAAGGCGAAACTTTTATCTCATTTGTTTTAAATAATGGAATAGTAGTGAGCAAGCCTTCGTAAACGCCTGCGAGGAGTTTTTTCTTACTGTTTACATCAGCTAAATATAAGTTATCTTGATATTTCAATTCTGCTGCGGCAGATGAAGTGTTTTTGCTTTTCAAAACCAATTCTCCTTGTGCAACCTCTATACCAATAATGTTATGAGTATTTGCAGAAATAGCAATGTTTTCTTTTATTAAGGGAGGTGAAGTGTGTAAAATCACATCATAAGTTTTAGAAGGATTTAAGACAAGTGTATCGCTTTGCCCTTTTTTATTGCAAGTGTGTATGTAGTTTGAAAGAATTCTGTGGTTACTATGATCAGCAATAGACATTGCGATGTTTGAAGGAAAAGGTTTTTTATCTTTATCGAGAAGGTTAATCTGCACAGTAGTTGGATTTACATGTTTTTGAATGATATATTGAAAGGCTGATGATAACTGTGAAGATGTTGATGCATTCATTACTTCGCCCACACAAGAAAGTACTTCGATGTTTTTTTGTGAAAGATTTATTCCTATGATGTAAGGCCTGAGAGCTATATTTTTTTGCGCTAAAAATTTTGCAGCCTTGCAGATATTTCCATCGCAGTTCTCCTGCCCATCTGTTATAAGCACTACTAAATGAGTTGAAGAGGCATCGTCGGGAAAGTCTTTAAAACATTCAGTGAGAGAATAAGCAATTGGAGTCATGCCTTTAGGAACAACCTCGGACAATCTTTGATTTATGATTCTTGAATTATTTGGCCCAAAAGGCACTTCAATATGGCTATCGGTGCAGTTTCTATTCGTGCGGTGATATTTTGCCCCAAATAATCGAAGTGCAAACTCTGTTTTTGGGTTTACTACCTCTAATGAATCAATATAGTGAACTAAAATTTTTTTTGCAGCTTCAAATTTTGTTGCCTCTCCCCACTTTTCTTTCATACTTCCTGAAGCATCCAGTAAAAGCAGAATCCGAGTTTTATAGTGCATCTGGTTTTGGGCATACATTTTTACTACAAAAACAAGCGGAACAAATACTATTAAAAGAATCCTGCTACGATGCATGCCAACAGTTACCTATCTATTGCTGCAAGATAAAAAATAAAGCCATTGAGGTTTATTATATGTTATAAACGGTAAATGAAATTTTGAAATTGCGCTTCCTGAAAAACAAAATTTTATTATATAAGATTGAGATGATATTTAGATTTTTGCCAACAGTCTTTAATTATTAAGCGGTTTATAATCTTCTGATCTAAGCACTAAAAGTAAAGTCACGTTGTACATTAATATACATCGCTAAAAAAAGTAGATTTGCTTGCTTTTTAGAAATTGCGCTTTGGATATGAACTTTGGGTAGTGAAAAGATTAGCCCTCAGCCAAAAGGGCAGCTTTACGTCTTTTATCATAAAAATGGCTCTCGGAGCTGTTGCCTTAAGTTCGGCAACAATAATAATTGCAACCTCACTAATCAACGGTTTTCAAAAAGAAATCAGAGAGAAAATTTTTGGTTTTTGGTCTCATATCAACATAGCGCCATTTTCGCTCACCCAGTCTCTTGAAGAACGAGCCATATATAAATATCAGGATTTCTATTTGCGGCCGGAAATATTTAAACAGGCAAAACATATTCAAGCGACTGCTTACAAAGCCGGATTATTGAAAACAAGAACCAGCTTTGATGGAATAATATTGAAAGGTGCAGGTGCAGATTTTTATCGTGAAAATTTCAACGCATATCTCAAAAAAGGGCAATTTCTAAGCTCCGACACCAGTGAAGCCTATCAACAAATTGTTATTTCTACAGCTACGGCAAAAAGACTTAACTTAGACATTGGCGACAAGGTTTCAGTCCACTTTATGGGTAAAAGTCACAAAGCAAGGCCCTTCAAAGTTTGTGGAATCTACGAAACCGGAATGGAGGAATTCGACAGGCAGTTTGCCATTACATCACTTGCCGTACTGCAAGACTTAAACGGTTGGGGTAGAGATAGTGTAGGCAGCTTCGAAATTTACCTTGATGGGAATAATCTTTCCCGATCAAGAATATCTGACTACCTCCTAACTCTCTTTGGCGGCCTTCTTCCTGAACAGTTATACAACCAACTGCAGGCAGAACCTATCGACAGGATCGCAGAAGATTTTTACTATATAATTTATACACGCGGATTAGATGTACAAACCATAAAATCGCTCAACCCTGGTATCTTTGACTGGCTTGGCCTACAAACCATGAATGAAATCATCATTCTTTTCCTGATGGCTGTGGTGGCTGTAATGAATGTGATAACCGCGCTGCTGATTTTGATACTGGAACACATTCCTTCCATAGGAATATGGAAAGCTATGGGAAGCGATAATTCGTCTATAAGGAAGATTTTTATCTATTACGGAATAATAATAACGGCCGGAGGAATTGTGCTCGGCAACGTAGTGGGTATTTCTCTTTGTCTGATACAAAAAAAGTTTGGCCTAATTACCTTACCACAGGAATCTTATTATCTATCCAAAGCCCCAATAGCCCTAAAGCCCTTATGGATTCTCGCCATCAACGCTTTTACCGTGATAATATGCAGTATATTTTTACTTTTTCCTGTCCGAATTATTAAAAATATTAACCCTGTCACTGCTATCCGCTTTAGGTAAAATATCGTAACTACAAAATTTTTAAGTGTAAAATATTATTCTTTCTTTTGCGCTCCATTTTGGGATTTAAACAGAGACCATATAATTTTATATGAAACGCACCTACCAACCGAGCAGGAGGAAACGAGTTAATAAACATGGTTTTCGCCAGAGAATGAGCACAAAAAATGGCCGAAAAGTATTGGCACGCAGAAGGGCAAGAGGTCGCAAAAAACTCACCGTATCAGACGAAAAACGTCTCAAATAATCCTTTGCCGCGTTCAAATAGATTTACTTTTCCAAAAAGCGAGCGGTTAAAAAGAAAAAAAATCATTGCTGCGCTGTTTCAAGACGGATTTCGTTTACGACAAAACAACTTTTCACTTATTTGCTACGAGCACCAATTTTCGGAAGTTCCAGCGCTTCAGGTTCTTTTTGCCCTTCATCATAAGCATTTCAGAATGGCAACAACCAGAAATAAAATCAAAAGACGTATGCGTGAGGCGTGGAGGCTAAACAAACATGTATTGAATGAAAAAATTGCAGGGAGCAGTAGCAAGTGGGCAGTAGGTTTTATATATCACGGCAAACAGGTTCCAACTTTTTTAGCCGTACAGACTGCATTAAAAGATTTATTAAATCAATTTCAAAAGATGTTGACCGAAAAGTCGGCATAAAGCAGCTTCTATGAAAATGGCTTGGTTGCTCTGGCCTCAACTCCGTTACCGCCTTCGTTTATCCAAATGTTTTGTCCACCTAACCTTTGGAGAATAGATTCAATTTGACGCGGAGTGCGAAGATGTTTATATACATCAGTAGTACTATCCATAGTATCCATCCGAGCCCATTCCTTATATTCATCGCGAGTAAAACCCGGATAAGAATGGTAATGCACAATTAAAGGTGTAAAGCGATTAATAAAACGGTGCAGCCACCTGATGTCTCGAACAGCCCATTGTATTGGAAAAAAGAAATCTACTAATTTATCAATGACTCTTTTAGCTTTTTGCGGAGGTAAAAGAAGTAGAATTTTTCTGTAAAGAGGCTTCAGCGTAGAATAATACGACCATCGCCATTTGTAATGATCAATTACCAAAAGACCGCCGGGTTTCACTTTTTTCCAAAGGGCTTCTATAGTACGCTCCGGACTAGGGGTATGCTGTATCACACCAAGACAACAAACAATATCAAACGAATCATCCGGATAGGGAATTTGGTAAATGTCTGCTTGTGCCAACTTAAAGTGTGGGTGTGAGCCAACGTTTTCAAGATTGGCTTCTACAGCAAGGCTTAGGTCAAAGCTGTGTGTCAGCGCTCCGTTTTTTACAAACAACTCCGTGAAGCGGCCTGGACCGCAGCCGGCTTCAAGAACAGTTAGCCCTTTCAGCTTTTCCAAATCAAAACCCAGGCATCTCCGAAGACGCTCTTCGCTGATGGGTTTACCTGTATAACTGTCAAGCTGAGTTTTTTTGTAAGTGTTCCATTGCAGGCCAAAACCTTCAGTGTACTGTTCACCTGATACGAAGCGCGGTATGCCTTTTACTACAGGAAAACGCTCCGAACCATCTTCTGTTTCTAATTGCCCTCCCCGTTCTAAAAGAACTTTTTGCGATTTGGGAGAAATATATGGGACCATCATTCTAAAAAAAAGACGAAAAGCGAAAGTAATTTTTCCGGCTTATTTGTAGCTTGTCTTATCCTAGAATGATTTCATGATGGTTAAATAAAAATTTCGCCCATACTTAAAATCCATTAATTGGTTCTTATTATTGATTTCTAAAAACTTGTAATGGAAAAACTGCAAAAATTAAAAGAAGATATTAAGAAGGTAATTAGAGATATTCCGGATTTCCCACAAAAAGGAATTCTTTTCAGAGATATTGCGCCACTATTTTTACATCCGGATCTCTGCAAACAAACACTGGAAGCGCTGGCTGAACTGGCTACGCAGAACAATAGCATAGATGCTGTTGCCGGAATAGAAAGTCGAGGATTTCTTTTTGGTATTTTATTGGCGCACCATCTGCAGGTTCCTTTTTTCCTTATTCGCAAAAAAGGCAAGTTGCCCGGGCCAACCTCTATCGTAGAATACAAATTGGAATATGGTACTGCAGCTATTGAAATGCAGAAAGGATATCTAAAGCCCGGTAGCCGTGTTTTAGTCCATGATGACGTGCTTGCTACTGGAGGCACTGCCGAAGCGGCGGCAAAACTTGTTCTGCAGGAGCAAGGGTTTGTAGCCTGTTTTGCTTTTTTGATAGAGTTGAGCGTTTTAAATGGAAGAAATAAACTCAAAGAAATTCAGGCGCCTATCGTTTCGCTATTGAATTATTGATAATTTAGAGATCACCGTCTTTTCATCACTTGTTATCTTGAATCCTTTTGGAGAATATAAAATCGAAATTTAATATAAGAGCTAGTTTTAATAATCAACTCGATTTTTAGAGAGAACGACTTAGACCTCTTAAAAATGATGTATTTTCTATACAATCATTGTCTAAAAATTAAAACAATTGACTTCGATATTATTTTAATGAACTAATCAGAAATTTTTACCAAACTTTATATTATAAAATCGAAATATGCGTTAGTGTTTTTTAAACAATTATTTAAGTCGCTATCTTATTTAATATGCCTTATAAGTTATTTTCTAATTTGAAAAATTACAATTTGGATTATATATTAAATTATTTTGAAAAAAGATTTAATTAATCAATTTAGGTATGTATAAAACATTTATTTCCTGGTTTCTTATATCCTTTTTTTGTATTACTTGTTTTTATACAACTTCTTTTAGCCAAGTTATTGAAAATAAAACTCCAAAATCTCAGGATTCCAATAATTACGTAGGGGAGAAAGTTCACAACCCTAATTCAACAGCTACTTCATTAGATAAAAATAAATTTGCCGTAAAGGATAGCGGAATAGTATCTCACCAATGGTACAGCAAACACGGTGCTTCCATACGCCCAGAAGAATTGTTCACAGACGAAGGTACAAGACAATATTATTTGAATACCTACGGATTTGAAATTTTCCAGGAATTTCCTGACTATCCTCGATGGGAAGTAAAAAATCCGGATCCAAACCAGGTTTTACAATACAAACTGCGGGTAGCAGAATGGAGTGATAAAAACAAAAGATTCACAGAATTTATGGAAAAAAGAAAAAAAGAATTAGAGAATAATTCTAACAATGAAAATCATTAACTAATTGAATTTTAGGAAAATGAAAA
>JAVQWQ010000070.1:0-11643 GCA_033578915.1 Chitinophagales bacterium
AAGCCTCTGCATTTGGGTGCAGCAGTCTCAGCAGTTCTGCAACAACGGTGGTTGTTAGAAGTCCTTTCGATGGTGGCACGTTATCTGCAACCTCTCAAACTATTTGCAGCGGACAAACCCCTTCTAATATAACTTATTCAATCCCGCCAACGGGCGGAAGCAATCTTGAATTTCAGTGGTACCGGCGCACGGGCAGCCATACCGCGCCTACCGGCCCTTTTTCGATCGGTTCATGGACAGCAGTTGGCTCACCAAGTTCATCTCCTACACTACCGGGAACAACTATCGGTCCTTTAACCGCTACTACTACATTTGCTTTGCGAGTACGCGACATTGGCTCTCCTGCATGTTTTGACAATTGGGCAGGAAACGCGCATGTTGTAAATGTTAATCCAAGGCCAACCGGAGTCATCAGCGGTAGCGCCACTATTTGCCAAAGCGAAAGCGCTAATTTGACGCTCACCTTCACAGGTACAGGGCCATGGAGCGGAACGCTTTCCGATGGTACGCCATTTAGCAGCGCAATAAGTCCTTTAAGTTTATCAGTTTCACCACCAACAACTACTACCTACACAATTTCTACCTTGAGTGATGCATTTTGTAGCGCTACCGGGTCTGAACTATCGGGCAGTGCAACCGTTACAATAATTAACCCTTGTTTGTTTACATGGACCGGTTCCGTTGACAATGAATGGAGCAACCCATTAAACTGGTCCCCGGCAGTTGTCCCCAATGCTTGCTCCTATAATGTGATTATACCGGCAGTAACCAATCATCCGCATATAGGAAATGCCACCTATACAGTCGGCGATATAACATTACATAATAATGCTTTAATCCAATTTACGCACGCAAACGGAAAGCTAAATATATGCAGTGATGTATATTCCGGCACCGGTGCCGGTTCATCTCTAACAGGTTTGGGACGAGCAGTTCTGATAGGTTCAAGTCCACAAACATTAAATGGAAAGCTTCACGCAGATGTGCTTCAACTAGATAATTCAACAGGTGCAATCGTGCACACAAGCGCTCAGCTAAACATTTACAGGTACTTAGAACTGAAAAGTGGTTCTTTGACAACGAACGGAAACGTAATCTTTAAGTCTCCCGATGAGAATAACTGTGCTATGTTAGATGATTTCAGCGCAGGATTTTCCGGTACTATTAATGGAACAATACAGGCAGAGAGAGGATATTCAGCGGCTTCTGCAGCCTCTTTGTATAGCCAACATTATTTTAGTTCTCCAATTAATTCCATCCCTGTTAGCCAACTGGCACCTCCGGCAGGTGCAAATGGTGTCTTTGTTACTCCTACTGCAGATTGTGATGAGACACAACTGGAAGGTAACAGCAATTACGGCAATGTTTTCGAATATGATGAAAGCAACGTTATTTACTGCAATTTGGAAGCCTGGAGAGTTCGCAGCGCAGGTAATACAGAAAACGGAAGAGGTTACTCAGTAAAGCAGGGAGCAGGCGTGCTTACTTTATCAGGGGTTACCTAACCTTGCAAACTACAGCATTAGTGGATTAAACAATAGTGGCTGGAACATCACGACTAAGCAAGGTAATAATTATCAGGGAGGATGGCATTTGCTCGGTAATCCCTACCTTGCTTCCATTGATTTAGATTATTCACTCAATCCGGACTTTGACAACAATATACTCGTATTGCACACTCACGGGGCCTTTGCAGGCACATATCAACCTTTAAGTATGAGCAGCAGCAACATACTCGCGCCTTTCCAAGGATTCTTTGCAAGAAAATCAATGATAGGCGGTCCATCGGCTACTTTTACGTTCAACAGCAACAATCGCAGCCGCCAACAAACAGCATTTCATAAGTCTGATAATTACGCAATGAGTTTGTTAGTACAAGGTAATGGCTTTTCCGACATCGCTTATTTTGACTTTAATACGGATGCTTCCAACGGATATGACCCGGCATTTGATGGGGGTAAATTCCGAAGCTTTGAAGGCCAGCCCACAATCTTTTCTCAGATTGGAAGTGTGTGGGCAAGTGTTAATATTAATCGCGATATAGCCTCTACCCCCTCCATTCCCGTAGGCTTCGTGCCCGGCGCTAATGGAGTTTTCCAAATTATCGGTTCCGGTTTTGATCAGATTCCAAATACAACGGTATATTTACAAGACTTAAAAGAAAATAAAATTCATAATCTCAGTTTAGATCCTCACTCTACGTTTACTGCATTCCGTAATGATAATTATTCACGCTTTATTTTACGCTTTGTATTAAATAATCACGTCAGCAGTACAACAAATTTTTCTGATGCTGATGTAAGAGTAGATATATATCCGAATCCTGCTCACAATACCGTGTTTTTCAACTGTAAATTCATGATTGCTGATGATATTATAGACATTGGAATTTTTGATCTGAGCGGAAGGCAAATACAGCTTGCCTCGCCTGTTGAGCATGTATCTAAATCATTACTGTCTCTTAACATTGATGAACTACCACCCGCTGTTTACACTGTCAAAGTAACCACTAAGAATCACATATTCGTTCATAAACTTATTAAGCATAGTGGCAAGTAGCCATTAAATGGCTATTTAGCAAAAAATTTTTTGTACAACTACTGATTCATGGTATCTTCGGGATCAAAGGTGCAAGTGTATGCACCTACTATAAAAATTTATTATGATACAAATAGTTTTTTTAATCCTTGTATTGTGTAATTCAGCGCTATTGGCACAGGACTATTACATGGAATACACAACGACAACACTTAAACAGAAAGATAATATTGTTGGAACTAATAAAATTTATTACAAGGCAGGGAATACACGCATTGAGAGCCAAATGCAGAGCCCCGTAGGCAAGTTTGAAACTATTACGCTGATTTTGGCCGGCAATAAAAAAACCGTTTACAATTTAAATCCGGCTTCAAAAACTTACATGGAAGTATCGATAGCTGCGTCAAGCCAGTACAAAGATTATTCAGAAAAAGATTATGAAATAACTGTAATAGGGAATGAAAAGGTAAACGGATACAATGCTACTCACGCAAAAATCAGATTAAAAGACAAGAAATATGAAATGGATGTGTGGGTTACCAAAGACATAAAACTATATTCTGAACTGGTAAATATCAAAACCGGATATAACCAACCTGCATTGTATAAGGCTTTGCAGGAAAAAGGAATCGAAGGAATGGCAGTGCGCATGCAAGTGGTTGAGCGTGGCGAAGGTGTTCAACTTGATTTGATAAAAGCTGAAAAACAAAATCATCCATCTCACTTATTTAGTCTCGATGGATATTCAAAAAGCGTTTCTTTAGATTTTTCTAATCCTGAAAACATGATAAAACAACTTCAGAATATGACGCCGGATCAACAAAGACAATTTGAAGAGCACCTGAAAAACTTATATGATCCCAAGAATTAGTTGATTAAAATTTTTTCATTTGTAATAGATTTTCATTGTTTAAATCGCTTTCATTTGTCATTTTAAAATTTAAGTAGCATTTGAACAGTCTCAAAACAGTACATTTAAAGTTTTTATGCTTGTTTTTGATCATTATTTGTCTGAGCTTCAAAACTCACAATCTTCATGGGCAGCCAGATACAATAGTACTCGACTCCAAATACGATGATTTTTTTACGAGGCATAATTTAAATATTGCAGAAATACTCAACTTTTCTCTTTACGAGGAGGCAGTCAAGTGGTTGTACACGCGCTATAAATATGGTTCCAGTTCAGCAACGGGAATTGACTGTAGTGGACTGGTTCGTATCATATTTGAGAAAGCATTTGGAATAATTCTTCCCCGTACATCGCGCGAAATTTTTGCTCAATGCGAACCTGTTCATGAAGCCGATGAACTACGCGAAGGCGATCTTGTCTTTTTTAAAATCTATAAAGGAGTCATTTCTCATGTAGGGATTTATTTGCAGAATGGGAAATTCCTCCACGCTGCCAGGCACGGTGGAGTAAGGATAGATAGCCTTTCTCATCCTTATTACAGGAGATTCTTCTATAAGGCAGGACGGCTTAAAGATTAAAATCAAAAGTCAATACTTAGGTAAAATTGTTTTATCCGAAACGAGTTGTTCTAGTTTCTTTGTACTATTCGTAAATATGTATCCAGATACCTTTTCTTTCATTTCTGATGATGGTTTTTTTATGGTTTTACAATAGTGCCAATGTGCTACTGCATCGTTTTCTGTCAATGTTACTGTCATGTACCCATGGTCGGTGTTGTTCACAAACTTTAGATATGGATTTCTTTTTTTGGATTTCATCATCTTTTCAACCATTTTGGCTATACCCTTGGGCATGTGCTCGTCAAAGTTTGTAGATGTGATACTGGGGGTAACAAATTCTGCACCGAAGACAGCATTGTCAGGAGTAATCCTATGGTCTTTGGTTTGCATAAAGTTGTCAAGCTCAAATGCCATAGATATATGAATATCGCCGGTGAGAATGATAATATTTTTCAGCCCATAAGTATTGAATGCTTCTATAAGTTTCTTTCGCTCAGCAGGATAGCCATCCCATACGTCCATGATGCGCGCATACTTTTTTGTGATGTGGCTTAAATCAAGAGGAGAGAAGAGCACCTGATTGCCAATCAGCGACCATCGGGCAGAGTTGTTTTTTATTCCGTTTATTAGCCATTCTGACTGATTGCGGCCAATAAGATGACGCTCCGGCGAAAGGTATGCGCTATCTTTATGGCTATGTAGCTGAGCAGAGCGATTTGCAATTCTGGTATCTAACATAAATAATGTAGCAAGGTTGCCGAAGCGCAACTCGCGTATTACGCCTTCCTCATTTGTAGGAAAAACAGGCAGCCATTCAAAATATACTTTACGTGCAATTCGTTTTCTCTCGTGCCAAAGCCCTTCACCACTCTGATGGTTCTCTGCACTGTCTGTCCACGCATCGTTTGCAAATTCATGATCATCCCAAACAGCTATCACAGGGTGCAGGCGATGCATTTCCATCATATTGCTGTCTAGTCGGTATTGGGCATATCGGGAGCGATAATCTTTAAGTGAGATTATTTCATGCGCGGGAATATGTTCTCTTGCAGTATTTTTTTGTCCCTTTTTCTTACGTGGGTATTCGTAGATGTAATCACCTAAGTGGATCACGGCATCAATATCTTTTCTTGAAGCAATGTTGCCAAATGCATTATAATAGCCCGATTGATAATCATTACAACTCACCACGGCCAAACGCAAGGTATCACATTGCATAGCGGCAGTTTTAGTCCTGCCAACGGGCGAAAAAATCCCATTTATTGAAAAACGGTAGTAATAAGTTTTTCCGGGTTCCAATCCATGTACTTTTTCAATCAAGGTGTATGCAGTTGATGAATCGACCAATGTAAAGCCCGTTCTGGCTATTTTACTAAAAAAAGAATCTTCGGCTACCTCCCACGATACCTTGTAAACACCAGCAGAATCAGGCAAAATCTTACTCCATATATTCACAGAATTTTCTGTAGGGTCACCCGAAGCCACCCCAAAATAGAAGGGCTTAAGCTCCGGTTTGAGGAGAGAATATATTTCTGCATAATAAAGCGACTGGCCTATTAACGTCAGCTTGATCAATATTAAGCAAAATAATATTGAAGCCCTCATAAGAGCGAAGGTAGCTCAAAGAGGCCGAGAGTATTTTATGCAAACGTTAAAAGAAAGAAAAGGCAGAAAAGAGATATTTACTCTCTTCTCCTGCCCATGAAGATTGAAATATAATAAAGCAATGTAGCTAAAGAACCTATTGCCGCAACAACATACGTTAAAGCAGCCCATTTCAACGCATCATAAGCAAGGTCATGTTCACGCGATGTTACGATACCGGTACTCTCCAACCAATTCAGCGCGCGTTTGGATGCATCGAACTCTACCGGCAACGTGATAAAAGAAAATAAAGTCGTAAGCGCAAAAAGAGCTATGCCGGCCAGCAATAAGTAAGGAAATACATTGATGGTAAGCACTCCGGCCAACAATATCCACTGAACATATTTAGATGCAAAACTAACAGCCGGAACCAGCGAAGAGCGCATGGTGAGCCATGCATAAGCTCTCGCGTGTTGGATGGCGTGGCCGCATTCGTGCGCAGCAACGGCAGCAGCGGCAACACTGCGCCCGTGATATACATCAGGCGATAAGTTTACAGTCTTTTCAATCGGATTATAATGATCCGTTAGCTGGCCTTCTACACAAGTGATGCGCACATCGTTGATGCCGTTTTCGCGCAACATGCGCGCGGCAATCTCAGCGCCAGACATGTTTCCTCTGAAAGCAATCTGCGAGTATTCAGCAAATTTGCTGCGAAGCCGCCAACTCACAAAAGCGCTGGCAGCAAAGATCAACAACATGATAATCCAAATCATACAGGACCGTTTATTATTAAAGAAGCAAAATAAATACCTAATTGTTTAAAACGTCAAATTAACAGTCCTAATCGGAAATGCTGTCAAATCAATTCATCTTTTTAAAGAAAATTACCACTTTGTGTGGCTGAGCAGGCAGCATGTCGTAGTACAATATGCCTGAACTACTTACTTTTTTGCAGGAGCCGTCCGGCAAAAGAGACAACCTGATTTCGCTGAGCACAGTGCTTGAGTTATCCACGATTTTAAAATCCACGATTTGCTCTGTTGTTAGCAGGCTTGGCTTCATTCGTGTTATTTCTGCAATGTTTTCGGTGCGCACTTTTTTAATGTCGCCCACATAGTTGCGGTTGTGAATGATATGCAGTTCCGGAGGAAAATTTCGCTGAGCAGATACTAAATAAATCTGAAAAGGATTTTCGTTGCTCTTGTAGCAACTGCCTGCCAACAACAGCATTGCAAGCAGAAAAGGAGCAAAAAAATTTCTCATGCTTTCACAGGTTTATTGTATTTACGAAATATCCTTGTTTTAGTTACGATGGGGAGTTCCGAAAGAATTAGTGATGAATCTTTATTAAATTGTTTAAGGGGGTGTCCTCTGCGGCCTCGGCCTTCGCTTCGCTCAGGGTCTCGGCCGCCCAGAGGCCCGGCTGCTACCGGGTACGCACACGCACCCGCCCCCTCCGCGCTGCGCTTCGACAAGCTCAGCGACCGGGCAGCGCGGCCGCGGCCGCTCGCTAGGCTCGCGCCCTCCGCATCCCTCACCCGAAAGAAGTTCTGAGCCCTTCATTTACCACATTCTCCACCGCACCGCAACTGAATACATCACCCCTCTTTAACCATCACTGCCGCATAGAAACCATCAAAGCCGGTGAGCGCAGGCGAAAAGTATTCTTCACGTATTAGCGAAAAACCTTTGTTGCGCTCTAAAAAATTTTTTATCTGTAATTGATTTTCCGATGGAAGGATACTGCAGGTGGCATAAACCATAGTGCCTCCCGGCCTCAACACAGCACTGTAGTTTTCAAGTATTATTTCTTGTTGTTGTCTTACAGCTTCAAGCATATGCGCAGATAGCTTGTATTTGCTGTCTGGTTTTCTGCGAAACACACCGGTACCGCTGCACGGCACATCCAGCAACAATTTGTCTGCTTTGCCCTTGAACTTTCCTAGCTTAGAGCTATCTGCTATAGTAATTTCTATCCCTTTTGCACCGGCTCTTTTAGCTCTCTTGCTTAGCGTTTCCAACTTAGTTACTGAGACATCCATCGCTAAAATTTTGGCTTCGTTACCTGCCAGTGCAGCCATGTGAAGAGTTTTTCCTCCGGCTCCTGCGCAGGCATCAATAACAAATTCTCCGGGCTGAGGGGCAAGCAGCGGAGCGATACGCTGAGAGTTCACGTCCTGTATTTCTACAAGTCCGTTGCGATAAGCGCTTGTCTGTATCACGTTCTTTTTGCCCTTAACAATCAAAGAATCCGGTACAGGGCCATGTTCCGTTTCAATCCCTTCTTTCAAAAGTTCGCTCACAGCAGTTGCAGCATCGGCAAACAGTGTGTTTACTCTCAGGCAAATGGGCGCAGGGCAGTGCATAGCCTGCATCTCCCTCTCCCAGCATGCTTCGCCCATTTCCTGCACGCCAAGAGCATCCAACCAGTCCGGAATAGAAAAACGTATGGCTCTTCGGAGTTGCTCATCAGGTTCTATAATGCTGAATCCCGTAAACTCCTCCCACTCCGGAATGGCAACACCTTCTGAACTAAGTTTTGCAGCTAAGAGATGATATGGATTCGTACTTTGCGTGCCATAGGAGAGCAAGCGATAATTTCGAACAATTTCATAGATGTTTTCTGCCACAAACTGCCTGTCGCGTGCGCCCCACTTGCGGTTGCTGCGCAATATTTTCTCAACAACATCATCGGCTTGCAACCCTTGATTGAAAATTTGGTCAACTCCTTCGGCTACGGCTCGTGCCAGATTCCGATGAATTTTCATTACATAAGCATGTCATATTCGAAAGGCAGGCGGCATTGTATAGGGTGCATCGCTTGAATGCGCTGTATTAAGCAAAAGACTTCATACTGAGCGCCTAAATAACTTTTTACCCATTTCAGTTTTATGTTTTCAAATCCTTCAGCAATTTTTTCGGCAAAAGATTTTTCCTTAGGGTAATAAACGACACTATAATCTTTCAGTCCATTCTGCTTACTTACATATGCAATGGCGTCATCCAACCCGCCAACTTCATCCGCAAGCTTTTTTTCAATAGCCTGACTGCCTGTCCACACTCTGCCTTGTGCTACTGCTTCTATTGCCGAAATGTCGGCTTTTCTTCCATCGGCTACGCGCTGCCTGAAGGTAGTGTAAATACGCTCTACCTCATTTTTCACAACCATACTTTCAAAATCATCAAGAGGTTTGAGTCCGCCTCCAAAGTTGGCATGTTGTGCCACTTCTACCTCATCCGATGTGACGCCTATTTTATCGTTCAACAATTTTTTGAAATTCGGAACCAGCCCGAAAACGCCAATAGAGCCGGTAATCGTATTGGGCTGCACGAAGATACGGTCGGCTGCACAAGAAATATAATAGCCTCCTGATGCTGCCACATCCCCAAAAGAAGCAATAACCGGCTTTTTCTTCTTTGCCAGGGTAACCTCACGCCATATCAGGTCGCTGGCAATAGCGCTGCCTCCCGGAGAGTTGACGCGCATCACGATGGCCTTAATTTTATCATCTTCTCTAAGCTTGCGAATGAGTTTGCTTGCAGTCTCTCCTCCAATTTGCGTTTCATCGCCTTCTCCGTCCACAATCTCGCCCTCCAGAAACACCACTGCTACTTTATTGTCTGAACTTTTAGTTGTGTTGTTTTCTGCTATGGCCGCATATTTTTCCAGCTTCACCCATTCTAAATCTTTAGTGGTTTTTACGCCTGTCTTGTCTTTTAATTTTTCAAGAACCTGGTCGTAATAAAGCATATCGTCAACCAGCGCCAGCGATTTGCAGCTTTCAGCATTGGTAGCCTTCAGGCTATCCAAGATAATTTTAAACGTTTCAGGAGAAATTTTTCTTGAAGCAGTTATGTTGTAAATCATGTGTTGCTGCAATCCGCTGAGGATGGTTTTCAGTTGTTCTCTGTTTGCATCGCTCATGTTGGTACGGATAAAAGGCTCAATAGCGCTTTTAAAATCTCCGACATGAAACTCCTGTATTTCAACCCCTGCCTTATCCAGCGCATTCTTAAAGTAAGTAATCTGAACTCCCAACCCGCGCAACTCAAGATAACCGTTCGGGTCTAAAAAGATTTTATCAGCCACCGATGATACGTAATAACTTTTCTGACTCACTACCACTCCATAGGCATAAATAAATTTTCCACTCTTTTTAAATTCAATCAGTTTGTTTCTGATCGCTTCTAAAGTAGCAAAGCCATTCATATTAATGCCCATGGGTAGATAGATCCCTTTGATGTTTTTATCGCTTGCTGCTTGATCAATAGACTTTAATATCTGTACAAGCCCGACTGCTTTCCTTGGTTTTAGCGTGCTGAAGTCAAAATCTTGTAACGGGTCTGAATGTGTTTTTTCCGGTATGTCGTAGTTGAGGTTTAATTCGAGAATGGAATTTGCCGGCACGGCCATCGGTTTTTTTGCCCCGGCAGCAGCTAAGCCAGCAAGAATGAAAATCAATAGAAAGAAAAAAATGATAAGGCCTGTAATGGTAGCAAGCGTGAATTTTATGAATTGCCGCATAACGGATATTGTGGTTTAAATGGATTGCTAAATAACGATATTTTTGTTTACTGCATGCAGATATATCTATCGCTGGGAACAAATATCGAACCTCGAATACAATACCTGAAATTTGCAATCGAAGCTGTTTCAAAGCTTGTAGGAGTTATTGAATATCTCTCATCCGTCTATAATACCGCACCCTGGGGCGTTCGCAATCAGTATGATTTTCTGAATATGGCTCTATGCGTAAATACTCCTCATGAATTGATCAAGGTATTGAATATCGCAAAACAGATAGAAAAAGATGCCGGCCGAAAAGACCGGCCACCCTGGACAGCCCGGGAGTTAGACATTGATATTTTAATCGCTGAAGATGTAATCCTATATACTTCCACGCTTACTGTGCCACATCCACATATGCATGAGAGGCGTTTTGTGTTAGTCCCATTATGCGAAATAGCGCCACAGTTGATACATCCTGCACTGCATAAAACAGTAACTCAAATGCTCGCTGAATGCCCGGATAATTGTGAGGTGAAACGTGTAGGAGCGATTATTGAGCTTAACTAATAGAATCATTGCATATTCTGCATAACATTTTTTTTCTATATTCGTTTACCATAACAAAAAGGGTTTGTTATGGCATCGTTAAGCAGTCAATGGTTAACAGAAGGTTGGATTGATTTTGAGTACAAAAAATACCAGTTGCTCGCTTTTCTTCAAGATGTTTCCAATCACTTTCAGGAAAAAAAACTTTATCCACGACTCAGCGAACTGATTGCTCATTACGAAAATCTTCAACTCTTCCGCGAACAGAAGAAAATTGTTTCGGAGTCTTTTCCTCAAAAAATTTCAAAGCTGGATTTTGAGCAATTTAAAGTGGAGTACGAGTCGCTGATAACAGATGATGAACTGATGCAGGAACTGGAAGACATCGTCAATTTCGCTTTACCTAAAATACAGGACAAACTGGAGGAAGGGAAAGAACTCTATGAAATGGTTTCATCGAATATGGAGATTTTTCCTGTAGGTATAGTGCCCTTGCGCAACGAAGAAGGTTATTTCATGCTAAGCGATTTTTTGCAAAAACTTATTAGTGTGTATTATTATCACATGACTTTGTTTGAGAGCGCCCGTGAGCAATACCGCGCTATTAAAACCCGCCACATAGCAGACTATTCGCTATCTATCCGATACAACTACGAAACCATACGCTACGAACTGTTAGAAAAAAATAAAGACCTTCCCAATCCTGCCACTTATGTAATAGAGTTTAAGCAATCTTACCCTCTTCCGGAAACTATGCTTCCGGTGGCTAAAAAAACACTGGTGCGCATGCTTTTGGTGAGTAAATAACTTTTTGCACTACAACTTGCTTATTTCGCTTGTTTGCTATATTCGCCCTCGATGCAATATAAACGCATACTGCTTAAGCTTAGCGGAGAGAGCCTCATGGGCAGCAAGCAATTTGGCATTGACACCGCTATGGTTATGCAATATGCAGAAGAAATCAAAGAAGTTGTTGACAGTGGCGTTCAGGT
>JAVQWQ010000071.1:0-11626 GCA_033578915.1 Chitinophagales bacterium
GGTATCGGGAGCAATGAATCCGAATTTCATTGGGTTGATTGGTCGCTCGAGCGAGTCCCGTATCTCAAAATGAAGATGGGGGCCGCCACTACCTCCAGTGTTACCGCTGAGCGCTACAAGCTCGCCTTTGGCAACAGGCAGTTCGTGTGGTTTAAGAGAAAAATCTACACTGAAAGATTCTTTGGCATATTGCTCTTGCCTGAGACGTCTTTCAATTTTTTCTGAAAAACAAAGCAAATGCGCATATACGGAGGTATAACCCCTCGGATGTGTGATGTACAGAGCTTTTCCATAACCGCTTCCGCTTACATTAATGCGGCTTACATATCCCTGCTCAACAGCGTAAATATTTAACCCCTCCATTTGATTGGTGCGTATGTCTATGCCGGTATGAAAGTGTAACTTTCGCGGCTCGCCATAGGTCCCGGCAAGCTGAATAGGTATGTCCACAGGACTTTGAAAAGAGAGAGCGACAGCTTGATGAAGGGAGTCAGGGGTAGCCTTATTTCCTGTGGGAAGGCTATATAACAAAGCAACAAAATATGTAAGCAGCGACTTCATTCTTTTTAATTACGATAAAGGGTTGTTTTTGTTTTGTCCGTTTAAGGCCATTAAAAATTAGGCATTAATTTTTGATCGGTATAATGCATTTCTATGATTTGAACCACTTCGTCTTCATCGTCTGTAACATGAAAAAGTTCAAGATCTTCGGGATTGATATTTTTAGCTTCTCCCAGCATAGTATTTCTCATCCAATCAATCAGCCCTTTCCAGTAAGCGCTACCAAATAGAATAATAGGTATAGGATGAATTTTACGAGTTTGAACTAGGGTGAGTACTTCGAATAATTCGTCCATGGTACCAAAGCCGCCGGGCAGATAAATCACTGCCTGAGCGTAACGGATAAACATCACTTTTCTGGCAAAGAAATATTTGAATGCGATAATCTTGTCGGGATCCACATAGGGATTGCAACCTTCTTCGTTGGGCAGTTCAATGTGTAGTCCAACAGATACGCCTCCGCTTTCTTTTGCGCCTTTATTTGCAGCTTCCATAATGCCAGGCCCTCCGCCGGTGATAATTCCGTAACCGGCTTCTACCAGTTTGGCTGCGATAGCTTCAGCTTTTTTGTAATATAAACTGTCGGGCTTGGTGCGCGCAGAGCCGAATATGGAAACACACGGCCCGGTTTCATCCAACTTTTCGAATCCATCTACAAACTCCGCCATAATCTTGAACATGCGCCAGCTTGACTGCGCCCTGATTTCTGCCCAATTTTTTTTTGTTTTACGAATCATAGAATTTTATTTATTGAAAAGAGATAACATCCACAAAGCTGCACAGGTGATTAGCCCGTTAATAAGCAGTAATTCGTTACCAATTTGATACCCGTTAAGCCATACAGGTTGCAATTCGTTTACAAGATAATTTATCAGAAAACTCAATAAAGGTGCAATAATTCCAACTACAGGCACATAATTATCGTTGATGTTGAGTTTTGTAAGTATTCCAAAGGCAAATAAGCCTAAAAGCGGGCCGTAGGTGTAGCCTGCCAGAAGCAGCACAGTATCAATAACCGCTTTGTTATTCAATGTTTCAAAGGCAACTATGATTAAAAACAATAGCACAGCAAAAGTTATATGTATGGTGTGGCGGTAAAATATCTTTTTTTCCTCTGAAATGTTTTTACGGTCGAGTCCCAAAAAATCCACGTAGAGCGATGTGGTAAGTGTAGTAAGCACCGAATCTGCGCTATTAAAGGTAGCAGCAGTGAGGCCCACAACAAAAACCAGGGCTGCAATTGAACCTAAATGATTTAATGCAATCATTGGAAATAAGCTGTCGCTTTTAGCAGGCAAAGCAATCCCTTTGGCCTCTGCAAACAGATATAACAATGCGCCTAAGGCAAGAAACAGAACATTAACTAATAATACGATGATACTGAATGAAATTATATTTTTTTGCGCCTCAGGCAGTGTGCGGCAACTCAGGTTTTTTTGCATCATATTTTGGTCTAAACCGGTCATAGCAATTGCTATACACGCACCTGCAATAAATTGTTTGAGGAAAAAACTTTTAGGTTTTGGATCAAGGAAAAAAATCTGAGCGTACCGGGAGTTAAAGATTTTGATTACTGCATCACTAAGCCCAAAATCGAGCTGTCGGATCAGAGCACCAACAGATAAAATAACACCTAGCAGGAGAAAAGCCGATTGAAAAGCATCTGTCCATACAAGGGTTTTAATGCCGCCTCTATAGGTATAAACAAGCATTAAGCCTATCACAATGGCTACATTCGCAAAAAAGGGAATACCTATTTTGTTCAGCACAAACAATTGTAATACGTTGACGGCAAGCCACAAACGGGCCGCAGCGCCTATCAAACGCGACAGTACAAAGAAAAATGCGCCTGTGCGCTGTGCCGCCTTGCCAAAGCGCCAACCTAAGTACGTGTAGATGGATGTTAGCTGCATGCGATAATATAAGGGAAGCAGCACGCCGGCAATTACCCAATAACCTACTACATAACCCATAGCTACCTGCAGATAACTAAACTTTGCTGACCCAACCGTTCCGGGGACGGATATATATGTTACACCGCTCAACGAGTCGCCAATCATGCCAAAAGCAACAGCATACCAGGGACTTTGCCTGTTGCCTATAAAGTATTCTTCGTTAGAGCCTTTTCTTGCGGTAACACGACTGATTACAACCAACGACACAAAGTATGCCCCTATAAAACCAATGACGATAAAAGGAGAAAGCATTATCACGAAAGAACATACTCGCTATGGATTTAAAAACACTGTTTTGCACATTGGCTGTTAAAGCTGCGCTATCAATAGGCCGGCAATATTCGCCAAACCATATTTTTAAATTTAATATGAATTTAAACTCTTGCCTCTGAGAACCAGCCTTATATATTACAATATTTTTTATGTATTAATAATGCACATGAGAAATTTATTATTTTAAAAGATTATTAAAAATGCCATAATCCATGCAAAGCACTTAAATCCACAAAAAATTCTTAGTGTGGAGAGATGATTACACAGTATAAATTATACCGATTAAGTTTGTAAGAAATTAAATTAGCTTATGAAAATTACCTATTACGGTCATGCTTGTTTTGGGGTAGAGATAGACGGAACCCACTTGCTTTTCGATCCCTTTATTACATTTAACGAATTAGCTAAATCCATTGATATTAATACCATACCTGCAAACTATATTTTTATTTCTCATGGCCATCAGGACCACCTTGCCGATGCTGCTTCTATAGCTCAGCGCACAGGAGCAACCATCGTATCTAGTTGGGAAGTGGTTGATTGGTTCTCTAAACAGGGCATTACAAAAGCACATCCCATGAATACCGGAGGAAAGAAAACATTCGATTTTGGTTGGGTAAAATGTACTGTTGCCCAGCACAGCAGCAGCTTTCCCGATGGTTCTTATGCGGGCAACCCGATAGGCTTCCTCGTGCAAGGTGGCGGCAAAACCTTTTATTATTCCGGTGATACAGCCCTTACGTTGGACATGCAGTTAATTCCTCGTTGGGCAAAGTTGGATGTCGCCTTACTACCCATAGGAGACAATTTTACCATGGGTTACGAAGACGCAGCGATAGCTGCGGACTTTTTGCAATGCAATAGAATAATCGGTTTACATTACGATACGTTTGGTTTTATCAAGATAGATCACGAAGCTGCTGTAAAACACTTCAGCAACCAGGGTAAAGAACTGATTCTACTGCCTATCGGCCAGGGTGTTCATATTTAAACATCGAAAATTTATGTCTAAAATCATAACCTTAGCAAATCAAAAAGGCGGAGTCGGTAAGACTACGAGCGCTATTAATATAGCAGCCAGTTTGGCTGTACTTGAGTACAAAGTGCTGCTGGTAGATGCAGATCCGCAGGCCAATGCTACCTCCGGTGTAGGCTTCGACCCGAAGAAAATTGAAAAGAGCCTTTACGATTGCCTGATTAATAACTTCCCGGTAGCAGATGTTATACTTTCTACAGAAACGCCGAACCTATATTTGTTGCCCTCTCACGTAGATTTGGTTGGCGCAGAAATAGAGCTGATAGACCGGCCGGGCAGAGAATATTCCATTAAAAACCTGCTAAGTTCTCTGCGCAAAGACTATGATTTTATCATCATAGATTGTTCTCCCTCTCTTGGTTTGATTACAGTTAATGCCCTCACCGCAGCCGATTCTGTTCTGATTCCTGTGCAGTGCGAATATTTTGCGCTGGAGGGTTTAGGTAAACTGCTCAATACGATAAAAATAGTGCAATCGCGCCTAAATCCTGATTTAGAAATTGAGGGCATTGTGCTTACGATGTATGACCCGCGTTTGCGCCTTAGTAATCAGGTTGCCGATGAAATTCGCAAACACTTTGAGGAAATAGTGTTTAAAACAATCATACACAGAAATACCAGACTGGGAGAAGCCCCCAGCTTCGGCAAGCCAGCTATCATGTATGATGCAGACAGCAAAGGCAGCATCAACTACATGACTTTGGTGCGCGAACTTCTGGCGCGAAATGGCATAGGAACTTTTGAAGAGCCAACAGGGCAGGAAATCCAAAATTTCTAAAAAAGAGCGTGCGCAGCAATGGCGCTTTTGTTTTTATAATGATGACTAAAGAAAATTCCATTGAGGAAAGAGAAGCGGCCATCATTGAAACATTCGATGGAGTGGATGACGTTATGGAGCGTTACGAACTAATTATTGATTACGGAAAAAAACTTTCTCCGCTCCCCGATCAATACAAAAAAGATGAATATCTGGTAAAAGGCTGCCAAAGCAAAGTTTGGCTGCACGCTTATTTCAAAGATGGAAAAATTTATTACGAGGCCGATACTAATACGGCAATTACAAAGGGTATTGTTGCCATGCTTATTGAAGTATTATCGGGACAACCCCCTAAAGCCATTGTAGAAGCTCCACTACACTTCATCGAAGCAATACAACTGCGCAGCCATCTTTCATCACAACGTTCAAACGGACTCACAGCTATGATTCAACGCATGAAAGCCTATGCGGCCTCCTATTTGTGAAAATACCCTCAAAAGTATCACCATCTCTTGATTTTTAGCTCTCGCTATGTTTTATTTACATAAAAAATTATGAAAACACTAAAGTTATTTTTTGCACTTTGGTTGATATTTATCGCTACAAATATTGATGCTCAGGAAAACAGCGCTTCTAAGCCGGTACTCTCAAGCCGAGCTACAAACGCAGCGACTCCGGAGGATCTTGCCAAAAGAATGCAAATACGCATAACCCGAATTCTCAGGTTGGAACCAGAAACTTCTAATAAACTATATACTCCCTCGCTGGAGTATTTCAGGCAAAAACAAAATATAGCCGGTATGGAAGCCAGAACAGCAGAAAGTGGTCTAAGTGCCGCTAAAACCAATAGTTCAGAACTGGCTAAGTTGAGAGAAATCAGAGAAAACGCTTTTAAACAAATACTGGGAGATTCCCGCTATGCTGAACTTCAGCAATACCTCCAAAACCTACGCAAACAGGTAGAGGATGGAAAATATTACACTGTAAATCCGGATGCTATACTTTTAGATAACTGATTTTACAAAACTCTTATAGTCAACCTTATAAGGTTATTGAAAAGATTAATTCAAAGTTTCTGTTTTGCTTTTGATGGTGTTCGTGTGATTGTTCGCGAACAGCCTAATTTCAGAATACATATTCTTGCTCTTATTGTTGTTTCGATTTTGGGTTATTTTTTCGAAATATCAAAGATGGAATGGCTGGCAGTTGCTTTAGTATCGGGTTTGGTGTTTACAGCAGAAGCATTTAACTCTGCTTTGGAAAGCGCTGTGGACCTTTCTTCTCCAAACGTGCACCCTCTTGCCAAAAAGGCAAAAGACATGGCAGCAGCGGCTGTGTTGCTGGCTTCAATCACAGCAGTTTTTGTTGGAGCAATTGTTTTTGGCAAACGGTTTCTCTTATTGTTCAACTAGTCCACATACCTAACAGATTTCCTGGAGTATTCATTTTTATAATTTCAATTTAGATAAGACGAAAAGGAAGACGATTTACTTCGGCAAATTTCAAAGAGGCAGAACATACCAACACTTTCAATTATCAGATGTTCCTTTTGCTTGATACATCCATTTACTGTTTTTGAGAGCAAACTAATTTAAGTCGAATTTCAATGCTTGGTTTATTGAATAATTCTAAATTCAGTTCTGCGATTAAGTCTGTGGCATTCACAATCGCCCACAGTACAGTCGGGTTGCCGTGAGCAATCTTGTAAAGGCATAGATTCACCGTAACCTCTCGGCAAAAGCCTTTCTGATGATATTCCTTTGCTCTTCAAAAAATTCACTACACTTTCTGCTCTCTTTTGAGAGAGTATTAGATTATAATCTTCATCACCACGGCTATCTGTGTGCGAAGCAATCTCTACACGCACTGTGGGATAGTTATTTAAAAGGTCAATTATTTCTACAAGCGCTTTTGCGGAAGCTTCGTTCAGTTCGTAGCTGTTGTAATCAAAATAAATATCATCAATGCGAAAAGGTTTGTTGAACTGCATCGGCTTTAATAACACGGCTACCTCCGCAGTATCGGCAGAAGAGAATGCGAGCACATCAAATTTTTTCTGTACAGGGAGATAATTTGTATGAGATACTTTTACGATATAGTTTCCATTTGCCGGAAGCAGGCTTAAAAGGGTAGAGCCCAAGGTATCTATTAGTACTTTCTCCGAGCTATCTAACAACGCTACAGATGCTCCCGGCAAGAAATTTCCTGTGGTATCGTACACCGTCACTTTAAGCCACGGCCTTATTTGGGGGCTAACATAAAATGCAAAAATATCATCGCAGCAAGTGCTGTAATGCGAAGTATCTTCATGAGGCCTGTTCGATGCAAAGTATCCATTCCTTCGTTCAAAATATCTGAAAAAAGTTTCATCATAAGAAGAATTAATAGGTGGAGGCAGTGGCTTCGCTTTAGAGAATTGTTTGTTTTTGAGTTGAGCGTAGTACACATCCATCCCGCCAAATGAAGGCCACCCCGTTGAACTGAAAAACAGCGTGTTGGAGTATTCATCAAAAAAAGGTGTCACTTCATCGCGTGCTGTATTGATAACGCTGCCTGCATTGCGAGCCGCTGAAAAGCGGCCATCTTTATTGCGCTCGCAAAACCATATATCGTATCCCCCGTAACCTCCAGGACGGTTGCTCGAAAACCACAAAATTTCCTTGCCCTCAGAGGTTTGTGCCATAAAAGGATGTATGCTCGCATACATGTTGTAATTAACTTTTTCATTCAGCTCTTTTTCATCGCTCCACATGCCTTGTTCAAAATACGCTCGCCATATAGCACATTGCTGCTCATACAACTCGCCATAGCATAGTGAAAAATATATTTCGCGCTTGCGTGGATAAAAACACAAGGAAGTAATATGATAATTACCAAGCTTGAGCCCTGTTTCAACAACAGGCAGGCTGAATGTATCTCCAAGCATTGAAGAGAAAAAGATTTGTTGTACGGAGGACGGGTTTAATGTATCTTTAAAAGCCTTCTTCAGACATGAGTTATCACATAATGAAGTATAAAACAGCTTGTTTTGCCAAGTAGCCGGAGAGTGTTCACTGTAAGAAGTATTGATAAAGGAGGGCAGCCTTGTTACTTTAAATGAATCAGAAAAGTTGATGCTATTAATTATTCCTTGAGTGTCAATGGCAGCATATTCTTTTAGCATGAGTTCTTTGCCGTTGTAGCAGCGCAGGAAGGTATCTATATGCACTCGCGCAAGCTGGTAGTTTCCAAGTTGTTTATAAGCCTGAGCGAGGTAATAATGCGCAGGCAGGGTGCAAGTCTTATCAAAATCTAATGACTTTTGCAGCCATTGCACAGCCTCATAATACCGCCTTAATTTGAGATTAGATACTCCTAAACGATAGAACAATTCTTTTTCAACATATCCTCTTTTTGCAGCCTCTTCGTAATACATCAAAGCCGTTGCATAATTTTGCTTATTGTATTCCTTAGTACCTATCCGCATCAAAGAAGAAGTTCGCATGCCCGGCAGCGAGTCGGAGCTGAGAAGTATAAAAGGTGTATGAAATATTGGTATCAAAAATGTGATGAAAAATTGATAGTAAGGCATTTAATTATTAATAAGCTACGCCATGTTAAATGATGTATAATCATAATAAAGTTTTTGAAGGCAACATCTTATACATTATTTAGTTTACGAAGCAGCCTTTTTATCCATCCGTTGTGCTTGTATCTGTTTACAAATTGTTCTGCATCGTTATCAATGGTTGGTATTTCTTCTGATATTCTTTCAATAATTCTTCCTCTTTGAGGCATTTGAAAATTATCGTATTGCAAAAAGAAATCATCATCTTCTACCAGAAATTTTAATACATCATTTTCTCCTTCTGGCCGACAGTAATGAATAATCGAAACAGATTTTGGTGCTACAGAAATATTTACAGCAACACGAACAGCTGATGAATTGTTTGGGGGGGAGAAGTGTAGCGTTTTATGATTGTAAATAAGAAATTGACCTACTTTCATAGGTAACAGTTTCCCTAATTGACTAATCAGAATATTATCCGTTGGAGCGTTCCACTGTCTTATTCGAGGCCCTCTGATATTGGGCGACAATCTATGCGAAAAGGGAATTACTCCAATGCATCCGTTTTCATAATGGGTGTCTGATAATGGAATCCATATGGCAAAACTGTTATAAAAATCTTCATTTACGTATGTCCAGTCTGCATGTAATGGCATTTCGTTTTTCCCTCCGCCCTCTTTCACCATAAAGTTGGCAAAGACAGGAACATAATTGAAAAAAGTATCATCTAGTAGTATGCTAAAAAATTCAACCAGTTTGTAATGAACTAATGATTTATATTTTTTATCAGTTGCAAAATGGGTGGTGTGGAAAGTACCTTTTCCAGGAAATGGATTAGAATGATAAAAATTTAGAACCTTTGGGCAAATTTCAGCAAGCACCGGGCTGAAGCCCACGGTGTACCCGCGCTCAATTAATTGATTATTCCAATCTCTTTTTTTTAATATTAAATTATTCATTCTGGTTTTCAAATTATCTTGGTATGAACGAAATAATCCTTAAAATAATCAACTTGCTATAAACATTAAAAAATACAGAAGTCTTGCCAACTCTGGCGTAGATTCGTAATTGTGAAAACATCTACTGGCTAGCAGAAAACCACTCAACAACATGCTGTGGAGTGATTGAAGGCGGTTCGTAAGTGAATTTTCTTGCAACCGGCATTCCTTTAAGACTTTCTTTGTCTTTTGAGCCAAAGAAAAAGTCATTTGGTATCTCATAAACATATACAATATTTTCTTCGGCATGATAATCGTAATACCTCAATTTATAAAAGGGATGTACAACCCCAAAGTGCACCACCGGCCTTGGAGATTCTGTGAAATTTCCATGAGAGCCATGCAGGGTCTTGTCTCCGTAAAAGATAATATCTCCGGCATGAGCATCTATATCAATGCAATATTTTCTAAGCATCGAATCTAAATTTAAATAAGCCCATGGGGTGTGAAATGGGCGGGGATAGGTAAAATATTTATGACTTTTTGGAAGTACAAAAAGCTGCCCATTGCTGCGATCGGTATCAACCAAAGGGATCCAAATATTTATATATGAAAATTCATCTTCATCCATTATGCTGAAGTCTCTGTGAAGAGGCAGGTCGTCTTTTTTGAGAGGATGTTTAACCATGAAAGTTGCCGTTGGGCTTACATACTCAGTTAAATATTTATTTAAATCATTATGTATTATATCTAATATTTTCTTGCCAACAGAAACAGATGTTTCAAATGGCAAGTCATACAAACTATTCCACATAGTATTCTCTTCAGAATTTTTGTAGTATTGATAAAACAAATCCAGTAGTTGAGAGATAACTGTTTTGTTAAACGCGTTTCTTACAAGGGCAAATCCATTAATATCAAATTCTTTTTGAATCTCTTGGTCTAAAAATCTAGGGCTAAACATAATCTTGATTTTTGTTTAATTGCAAAACTATATTCTAAGTTATCCTTTTTATTGATTTTTCTAATTGTTAATCTCATGATCAATCTCTCTGATATAAAGATCTGCTTGGTGGGATACGGATACTGGGGGAAAAATTTGCTTCGCAACCTGCTGGAACTCTTGCCGGTAGAGCAAGTCGCTGTTGCTGAGAAAATAAAAAATAAAATTGATTTACTAAAACGTGCTCATCCAAATTTAACTTGTTATGCATCATTCGATGAGGCGCTGGCACATAATACAAGCACAGCTTTTATCATAGCATCTGAAACAAAATATCACTATGAACATACACGCGCTGCTCTTCTTGCAGGGAAACATGTTTTTACAGAAAAGCCTCTTACGACAGCCTTGTCTCAGGCCATAGAATTAAAAAATATATCCGATGAAAAAAAACTTATATTAATGGTGGATCACATTTTTAAATATCACCCGGTGGTTTGGAAAATGAAAGAATACTTTAATGAAAACTTCTTAGGGAAAATAAATTACATAGACTGCACTCGGGTAAATCTTGGAATCTATCAGCAAGATATTAATGTGCTATGGGATCTGGCATGCCATGACTTAAGTATAATAGATTTCTTACTTGAGGAAAAACCTGTATCTGTTCGTGCCATTGGCCGAATTAATCCCGAACATGGCAAAGAAGACATTGCATACTTATTTTTGTACTACAAATCAGGGATGTTAGTTCAGATTAATGCCTCATGGGCAAGCCCTGTAAAAATCAGAAAAATGATTGTTGGAGGAGAAAAAAAAATGATGATTTACGATGACATTGAACCAACAAATAAACTTACAATATATGAATATGAACAAAACCCTAAATATGATGAAAACAAAACCAAACTCACCGACTACCGCCTTGGAAACATTACCATTCCCAAGATTGAGCCTGGTGAGGCCCTTCAAAATGCTCTCAAAGATTTTTTGTACTGCATTCAAAATGGGACACAACCCTCAGCTGGAAGCCTCAATGCAGTCGAAGTAATTAATATTCTTGAAAAGGCAGAGCAATCCCTTTCTCAGAACGGAGCTATTATTCCGTTACTACTAATTATTCAATAATCATTTTCTGCTTTAATGAGGAGAATAATATTCGTCCGGTTTTTTTGCAGGCAGAATGTTTTTTAAAAAATATAAGAGGAGAAGGCGAGATTATTATTGTTGATGATGGAAGTACAGACGGCACAAGAGATATTTGCAATTCGCTTAAAAAAGAATACCCCAATATAAAATTAATTACACATGCTAAAAACATGGGAATAGGACAAGCATTACTAAGCGGATATTCTGCTGCAACACAGGAATACATATGTGCTGTGCCTGGTGACGGGCAATTCAATATACAGGAATTATCGAAAATACAGCCTTTTGGAAAAGATACATTTTACTCCTTCTACCGCCCGCAAACCAATTACAACTTATATCGCAAACTACTCACATGGTTGAATCGTCTTTTTAATCAACATATTCTTGGGCTTTACCTTCGCGATGTGAACTGGGTAAAAGTTTACCGCCGCGAGCATTTGATGATAACAGCGCCTGTGTTAAGA
>JAVQWQ010000072.1:0-11416 GCA_033578915.1 Chitinophagales bacterium
AGCAAGGAGCGTGAGCGGTATGCCAATATGATTGTTCAGGTTTCCCTGTGTGGCAAAGGTGTTGAAAGTAGTGGCCAGCGTAGCTAATATGAGTTCTTTGGTAGTGGTTTTTCCGTTGCTTCCAGTAAGTGCAATTACTTTGCCGGTAAAAGTTCTGCGATGGAATTGTGCCAACCGCTGCAGTGTTTTCAGGCTGTCATCTACGAGTAAAATGCGTGAGTTATTGCCGAAATGGTTTTCATCGGCCACTACATAGGATGCACCTTTTTCGAGCGCTTCCAGTGCAAAAAGGTTTCCGTTGAAATTAGCGCCTTTTAAAGCAAAAAAAATGTTTCCCGGTTTTATTTTTCGTGTATCTGTGCTAATTCCGCTACTTTGCTTGAAAAGATGATAGAGCGCTGCGATATTCATGTCCGCAACAAATCAGTTTAGTCCAGGATAAATATTTGGCGGTAAAGAATCTTTATCGTAAGGAAGAAAAATAAAAACCCCTTCCTGAGCATCAATCATAAAAATACACATAAATACTGCCGGGTCGCGGTAAGCCCTGATAAAATCCTGTACTTTCTCGGGAGAGATAATTTTTTTGTTTACAAAGTCCTCGAGGTGCGATGCGCTAAAGCTCCAAAACAAATCCATTTCACTGCGATGAATTACCGGTATGCCTAAATCAACTTCCTCTCGATGAGCAATGAAAATCGGATATTTGCTCACATCACCTTTGCGTATGGCAACAGACAACTGCTTAAGGTAATTGCGGCAAACCGATAAGTCTTCATTAAGTTGCTGCAGCAGCTCTTCGTCTAAAGACATTGGGGCTTATTGTAGGGTAAGGTTAAACCGCTTTTCGCTAAAAAACAAAAGTTTGGATAAAATTTAATGTCAATAGGACTTGCCCGAAGGCGGTGCGAGAATTTTTAGTGCAGTAAAAATTATTTAAGATTTGGCTCTTTGGAAAAAATCAGAAAGATGAGGCCTATTACAAGAAGCAACACCGCAAACAATGTTGGCAATGCCAAACCCGTTTCAAGGTAAGTTTTGTAACGCGCAGGATCGTTGTACTTAAGAAAATTAGAAGAATTAGCCCAAAGAAAAGCAATCCATATTGCCCAAAGTGTGCCTACAACCGTGAATATTCCGCCAATAACTTTAGCCATTGTAATAATTTTTCAATGCAAACTTATTCGGTTATTTGAAAAACCGAAATGGTTGTTAGTATCTTTTTATTTTTTGAGAGATTAGTCAAAAACAACTATGCCAACCCCGTCACTGTTGCTTTTCCAGTTGGGTACCTTGTATTTTCTTCCGTTGAATTCAAATAACGTCTTTTGATTATTCTCAGGATTTAAAAACATGTCAACGGCTTCCAGAAAAGGAAATGAGCCGAAGAATCCCATAGAGGATATGTCGCTTTGTTTATTGTTGTTGCCATCGTACAAGAAGAATGCAATGGTAGTGGCATTGTCGGCAGCAAATTTCGGAATAGAAATTTCTGCTGTGTCAACCCTAAGTATGTCTCTTCCACTGATTACGGCCTTGTTGGCAGAAAAGACAACATATACAGATTGAGCATCGTCTTTTGGAATGGATGAGAGTAGAGCGCCAACGGTGGAACTGCTGGAAGGGAATGTTCTAAGATACACCAGCGGATTGTTGCGTACAAAAGGCTCGCGATAGTAATGCACAACTCGGTCTCCGGCTTTTCCGGTGTTTACCTCAAACTCGTAATATGTATTGCTCTTAGCCTCAAATGGTCCCCAGTTCCCTTTGTTATCGGAGGTAAAAGTAAACGAAGGAGAAGACTGCTTTCGCTCACCGGTTGTGTTATCAACTTCATACACTTTTATAGATGCATTAATTATAGGAGTGTTTTCGCCTAGTGTAACAACCCTGCCCCCTACTTTACGAGTGGCAGCAGGCCGGATATCAGTAAATGAAGGATTTTTACCGGTAATAAACTTATACATAGCTACGAAAGCTTCAGCGCAAGTAGCCACTTCGTAGTGATCCTTGTTATCCAGTTTGGCATTTTCTGCCTGCGGGTTATCAGCGCCTGAAACTACCTTGTCGCCCGGGCTCCATATATTTAAGGTAGGTATAGTACCATTACCGGCTTTAACCGTTTGCGGTGAGCTGCCAATGTGGATGTATTTTGCTACTTTGGCAGCACGGCTGGAGTCGCTGCAAAAACGGTAGCTGAGCGTACCACCCGCTGAATGCCCCATTAACACGACTTGCTTCGATTTGGTCAACGCTAGAATAGAATCTATAAACAATCTCAGCCGCGTTGTATCTTGTCCATCAGACCCAACCGTATTCCAGTCAAACACAAACATTCTGTCTTCGCAGAAACCATTAGCGCTAAAACGCATAAATTGACTTGCATAAGTGTCTCCGGAGGCCAGCGCACCGTGTACCATCACCAGAGGCGGCTGACTATTGTCGCACGTTGGAGAATCGACGTTGTTTTCCTTTTCTTTTTTGCATGAAGATAGATATGTTGCAGCTGCAATACTCAATACAAATACAGATAATGAACTTAGTTTCATTTGATGCTTTTTTGTATTTGAAAATCGTTGTATTGTAAAACTTTATAAAAATAAAAAAGGTTTTGATATCAGCTAAAAATTTACGGCAGTCTTGTTTCATAAAATATTTTAGCCGATAAAATGTTTGCGGTAGTGGATATAGAAACTACGGGGGGAGGCGGTACGGCCACAGACCGCCTGGCAGAGATTGCCGTTATTGTTTTTGATGGAACACAGGTAGTCGAGCAGTTTCATTCTCTGGTTAATCCGTGCCGAGAAATGGACCCCTGGGTGAGCAAGCTAACAGGTATTACACAAGATATGCTAGTACAAGCCCCCAGGTTTGAGGAAATAGCCACCCAGGTATATGCTCTATTACAAAGCAAAATTTTTACTGCACACAATGTAAAATTCGACTTTGGAATACTTAGAAAAGAATTTAAGCGTGTAGGAATTGATTTTAAGGCCAAACAGTTAGATACCGTAAGCTTCAGCAGAAAGGTATTTCCCGGGCTGCCATCATACAGTTTAGGTAAACTGTGTGAGCAGATTGGAATTCCTATAGAAAACAGACACCGTGCTCTAGGCGATGCCACCGCCACCGTCAAGCTTCTTGAGTTGCTCCTTGCCACAGATGTCGGTTCACGAATCTTAGAAAGTGAACTAAAAGAGGGGCTTGAGCCGCACCTACTTCCTCCGTCACTTGCTGCCGATGATATCAATATCCTCCCTGATGAAGCAGGCATATTTTATTTTAAAAACGATGAAGGTTCGGTACTTTATCAGGCTGCAGCAAAAAACATTAAAAAAGAAGTCATAAACGAATTGAGGAATTCACAAAGCTATGTACGCAGGCAAGGCCTCATTCATCATATTTCATCTATAGATTATGAACCTACAGGCAACCTGTTGATAGCGCGCCTGATACTTCTGGAAAGAGAACAGCCTTCACAAATCGAAAAAATTTCATCAAAGCAACCTGAGTTCAATTATGGCATATTTATAACCGAAGATTCCAGTGGATTAAAACAACTCAAAGTACAGCCCTTAAAGGACACTAATGGCAAGCCACTAATAAGTTTTACCGGCAAAAAAGCCGCAAGCGAAGCGCTGCGCAGAATAATCTTAAAAAATAATCTGCAGAATTATTTTGGCCTGTATAAGCGACTGTCTGAAAAGAAAGCCGACACCGAGAAAATAAAAAGAATAATCAATGAAAAAACACAAGAAGCCATAAGAAAAAGCCTTGCATATTCCCCAAACTTCTTTCTGCTTGGCGAAGGCGTACACCCCGATGAAAACAGTGTGGTCTGGGTAGAAAATAATGAATATCGTGGCTATGGATTTTACAACAAAGAGTTTTTTGAGCCAACGCCCGAAAAGCTTGTGCAAATTATCTCAAAAAAAACACATCATCCCGAGGCCATAAAAATTATTCGCCAGCATTTGCGTAAATCCAAAACACAAGGGATAGTAGCTTATTGAATGAAAGTAATTAACAATCGCTGAGCTTTGCCGGTTAGAGTAGATAATAAATTTTGGGGTGTCCTCTGCGGCCTCGAAGCCAGAGCGAAGTCGAAGGCTTCGCGGCCGCAGGGCCGGGCTGCTGCGGGGTACGCTGTCACTCCCGCCGCGACCGCGCCAAAGGCGCGGCCGCGGCCGCTCACTCCGTTCGCGCCCTCCGCATCCCTCACCCAACATATATTTAAAGCTTTTTAATTATGTGAGAAAAAACATCGCAACGAAACATTAGAATTAGCGTCTTTTACCTAAGAGAGGTTTGATTTTTGAAATACTAAGTTGCTTTAATGACAAAAATATTCGCACGTCAATTGATGGTTGCCTTTGTGATATCCTTTGCATATGCATGGGCAATAAGCTTTATAAATAACACCTATCATAACTCCGGAATATGGCTTGGTTTTCCTCACTACGATGGAATTCACGAATATTTCTGCGAACGAACCAATATGCTCGATCCAATTCGCCAGCCTGTGAATACATTTACAAATGTCATTTACCTATTGGTTAGTTTATATGTCTTCGGAGTAGCCTTCAGAGACGTGCGCCAGCAAAAACGCTATAATCTCATATCGGCCAATCCTTGGTACTCATTTACCTATGCCTTCATTCAGCTCTATTTATTTGTTGTGAGCAGTTATTTCCATGCAGGGCTTACACTATTTGGCCGCGACCTTGACTATTCAGGAGTATTCAGTATCAGCTTATATCCTTTGATGTATTTCACACACCGTGTATTGTTGCTTGCCCGTGGCCTGCCCAGCAACGGCAGGCATCCTAAAGAAGCTTTGGTGTTAACCATAACTTTCACTTTTCTGTATATTTATTTTACCTTCTTTTTGCCGCCCCGTTTAAGCAGATGGACAGTGCTCGCACTGATATTGTTTTTGTTTATTTTTGCTATAATAGTAGAAAAAAGAGATCCGGGCCGAACAAATAAATTATACATGTGGCTTACTATCATTACTATATCCCTCGCAGTAATGTTTTTCGTTTTCGATAATCTTAAAATACTCTGCGACCCGGATAGTTTTATACAGCCACACGGGTTGTGGCACCTGCTTAGCGGTGTATCTTCCTTCTACTTCTATTTTTACATACGAAGCGAAAAAAATTATACCACAGTACTGGCTAATAGTACAAAAAGCTATCACCAATATAAGTTGTACGAAAACTAATTTTTTAAATAACGTCATGATTGACCTGCGCAGCGACACGCTCACAAAACCAACTCCCGGTATGCTCAAAGCGATGTTGGAAGCCGATGCGGGAGATGATGTGTTCGAAGAAAATACTACCGTAAAAGAATTAGAAAACGAAGTGGCGCGAATTTTCGGGATGGAGGCTGCTTTGTTCTTCCCCTCCGGTACCATGGCCAATCAAACGGCTATTAAGGCACATACCCAGCCCTTAGACGAAGTCATCTGCGACAAGCTCTCGCACATATATAACTACGAAAGCGGTGCATGGTCTATGATTTCAGGGGTTAGCATGCGTTTTACACAATCCCCGTATGGGATTATGAATGCTGCAGAAATCGAATCACTCATCTTGCCCGATTTCGATTGGTATCCTAATACGCGCTTAGTATGCGTTGAAAATACCGTTAATAAAGGTGGTGGCGCTGTTTATCCAATAGATACTCTTGAAGAAATTGCAAGATTGTGTAAACGCTACAACTTATTGTACCATTGCGATGGCGCCAGAATATTTAATGCACTTGTAGCCTTAAATGAGTCGCCTGAGCGTTTGCATGGCCTTTTCGACAGTATTTCGGTTTGTATATCCAAAGGATTAGGTGCACCTGCAGGGTCGGTGTTAGCCGGAAGCAAATCTTTTATTAAAAAATGCAGAAAAATCAGAAAAGCATTGGGAGGTGGCATGAGGCAAAGTGGTTATCTCGCGGCAGCCTGCCTGTATGCTTTGCATAATCATGTAGAGAGACTTAAAGACGACCACCATCATGCACAACTTATTGCATCTGCCTTACAACGCTGCCCATTAGTAAAACATGTTCTCCCTGTACAGACAAATATCATCATCTTTGAGGTAGAAAATGCCTTAGACTTCGTGCAGAAGTTGACTAATTTTAATATACTTGTACAACCATTTTCGCTCACACATGTGCGAATGGTAACTCATCTCAATATTTCTTCTAATGATGTAGAAAAAGTGGTTGGTGTTATTGATTCCCTTCAATAACATAGCACTTAAAAATTTACAATCAATCTGCCATTAATCCTCCTGTCAGTAAGGTAATTAGGCACAGCATACTGATTGTTTGCAATATCGCGTACCCATATATACGATACAGTGTTAGGAATGCCTAATACGTTCCATACTTCCAGCGAAAGCCATACTCCTTTAAGCCAAGCGCCGAAACTGTTTTTTCTTTTAGCCCATTCGTTGTTCCAGACTTGTCCGCTGAAACCGATATCGAGCCTGCGATATGGAGGGATACGCAAAGCATTGCGATAGCGGCTGCTGCCCGGCGGGCTGAATGGGAGGCCTGTGCCTACAAGAAGGCTGATATGAACTTTAATAAACTTAAACTTAGGAATGTGATCCTGAAAGAACAGCGCAAAATTTACGCGTTGGTCTGTGGGGCGAGGCAGGTATCCGACATCTACTAATGCCGAGTCGCGTATCTGGTTGCCGTAGGTTCGGGTGTTGGGAATTTCCCTTCCTGTGCTGTCGTAATAAGCCATGTAGCGGTCGTTGGCTATATCCTCAGCCGTCTTCATAAAACTAAGGCTTATCCAAGATTCGTCTCCCTCGGCCAGTTGCCCGTTTAGCCGGAGGTCTATGCCGGCAGCATAACCTTTGGAAGAATTTTCACCCAGATAACGTATCAGAACATTATTGAAATCATAAGGAACAAGGTCCCACATGTATTTATAATAAACCTCTGTTACGAAACTAAATGGCCGTTTCCATGCAGTAAAAGCATAGTTCAGGCCTGCTACGGCATGCGCTGATTTCTGAGCGCGCAGCGAAGTGTTTACCTCTCCTTTCAGGTTGCGCATTTCGCGATAAAAAGGTGGCTGATAATATAGCCCTCCCGAAAAATTAAAAATGATATCGGCTTTTGTGGCCGGCTTTACAGAAAACTGCACGCGCGGGCATAGGGTTAGCCATTCTTTGTTCAAATCCCAAAAGGAATAGCGCAAACCGTAGTTTAAACTATATTTTACTGAATCGCCAAACCGCCATGTATCTTGTATAAATCCGCTGAAGCGGTTGGAAAAAAGTTCTACGCGCCCTTTGAGCACATAGTTCAGGCGAAGGGTTTGGCCATCGGTGGTAAAAGGAAAAGGAGGCAGCGAATAGCCTGCGCTGTCCAGTCTGTCCCATTCATTCAATCGGTCTTGTATGTATTCACGCTTATAATCTATGCCCCATTGGACGTTGTGCTTGCCTTTGAACCAACTGCCGCGATGCGCAGCCACATATATTTCGCTGCGCAGCTCGTTGCGTGCCCATCCCTGAATGCCTCCCACCCCGAGACTGTAAATATTCTCTCCAAAATTCTCTTTGCTGAAATCAGTCTCAACCTGGCTTAAGAAATACTGTCCCAGAATGTCAAATGCTTCTTTTTCTGAACTGAGATAAGCAGAGCCTAAAATTTTCAGACGCAGGTTTTCATTGGGCTGGTAGATGAGCGATAGCCCGTTCATAAGAGTTTGATAACGGTCTGCTTCCATACCTTCGTAATATACATTCAGCCGCTTCACGTCTGTGATAAATCCGAAGGTGGTCTCACGCGATACCGGCTTAAAGTCAAAGCGGTTTCTCGAAAACTGTGATATAATTTCAGAGCTCCATTTATCGCTCCATTGAAAATAAAAAAATCCCTGAACATCGAGAAAATTGGGGCTGTATTGTCCTGCTACTTCGAGGCTGCGCAAGAGATACTGGCTTAGCCTTTGGCGCACTCCAACAAGAAATGAAAAGCGCTCTTTTTTATCAAACACGCCTTCAAGGTGCCCGCCAAAGCCGAGCAGGCTGGCCGAAAAAGAGCCTCCAAATTTTTTTGGCCTTTTGTAGGTAACATCCATCACGCTGCTCATCTTATCTCCATAGCGTGCCTGAAAGCCTCCGGATGTGAAACGAATATTCTGAACCAGATTAGGGTTGGCGAAGCTCAATCCCTCCTGTTGGCCGCTGCGGATAAGGAAAGGCCGATACACCTCAAAATCGTTTACATAAACAAGGTTTTCGTCAAAATTTCCGCCGCGCACACTGTAAGCGCTGCTTAGTTCATTGTTTCGTTGAACGCCCAAACCCTGAGCCGATAGAAAGGCTTCTATACTTTCGTTGGCGGTGGGGAGCAATGATTGGCGGACATTAATATCAGTGGTGGAGGCTTCCTGGCGCTTTCGCTGATCAATCACCTCCACTTCTTTAATCTCGCCTACTTTGCTCTCAAGATTAACATCGAGTTTTAAAACAGCATTTTTCCGGGCGTATATTTTTTCTCGTTTGGTAACTGTGTTGATAGAAGAAAATACTAATGTTATGGTGTCATCGGCAGGTATTATTAGTTCATAATTTCCTTTCTCATTGCTGGTTGTAAAAAATCGTTGATTTTCTTGCACGACTACACTTGCCACAGCAGGTTTACCGTCATTAGTCCTTATCACTCCTTTTACGATTGCAGTTTGCTGAGCAATTGTGTTAAAAGAAATAACAGCACATATACATAACAAAGTAATGTTTTTTGAAAATAATGGCGAGAGCATGAAGTGGCAAAACGCTTTTAGCAAGAATTTAGTGTTTACAGCGAAAAAATCTAACTACCATCTAATCAATGCGCTTGCCCAAACAAATCCGCTGCCAAAGGCAGCCAACGCAATCAGGTCGCCCTCTTTGATTCTTCCTTCCTCCCAGGCCTCGGTCATGGCAATGGGAATTGAGGCAGCTGTAGTATTTCCATATTTATGAATGTTGCTCACAATTTTTTCAGGGGGAAGGTTCATTTCTTTTCTTACATATTCGGTGATTCTGGCGTTGGCCTGATGAGGGATTACCAAATCGAGATCTTCTTCGGTTAAATTGTTGTGTGCCAGCGCTTCGCGAATAACTTCAGGGAAATATTTTACAGCGTATTGAAATACCAGCTTTCCGTTCATGTATGGCAATAAATCACCTCGTTCCCTTGCCCCTTCTACCAAACCCATCTGAGGCAAAGATGAACTGGGTAACCGGCAGAGCAATTCTTCTGCGAATGCGCCATCGCTGTGCAGATGAGTAGAGAGAATTCCTTTACCTTTTTCGTTGTGAGCTTCCAGCACACATGCTCCGGCACCGTCTCCGAAGATCACGCTCATCGTCCTGCCTCTGTCGCTTATTTCGAGTATATTACTTTGGATTTCGCTTCCGGCTATCAGTACAGTTTTAAATTCCCCTGTTTTAATATATTGATCTGCAATAGATAAACCGTAAATAAATCCCGAGCACTGTGCCCTAATGTCAATACAAGGGATACGGCTAAGTCCTAGTTCGCGCTGTAACAAAACACCGGAACCTGGAAAATAATAATCAGGGCTTAAGGTGGCAAAAACAATGGCATCAATATCAGAAGGACTTTTTCCTGCGCGTTCTAAAGCAATTTTAGCGGCTTTGGCTGCCATATTAGACACCGTGTCTTTGCCTATTACATGAAATCTTCGCTCTTTGATGCCGGTGCGCTCTGTTATCCACTCATCGCTTGTATCCATTCGCTGCGAGAGGTCGTTGTTGGTTACAACATTTTCAGGCACGTAGAATCCAAGTCCGGTTATTTTACTAAATGTCATACACTCTTATTTACTGGAAAGATATTTTTGAGGGTTTTCCAGGAAAAGTTTTTTGCATTCTGAGGCACAAAAGCCATACACTTTCCCATTGTAAAGTGTTGTATCAGCGATAAAATCATCTCTTTCCAGATCCATTCCGCATACAAAATCGTGATTGGTGGACAACATAGAAAGCGTAAGAGAAGGTTTATCGCTTGTATGGGAAGCATGTTTTTCCTCCGAATGTTTAAGATGCTGACAGGCACCCAGTAGAAGAATAGAAAATGGTAGCGCAACAAGATGATTTGACATAGATAAAGTTTTTTCCAAAGGCTAATGTATATGAAAACTCATTATTGTAGGTAGCAGTGCATATACGATTCAACGCCGGATATTCATGGCATTAAGTTTTTTTCTGTACAATGCTGCCACTTTCTGATGTTCATCATAAGTTTTTGAAAAAACGGAATAACCACTCATATCCGGGTTAGCACAGAAATAAAGATATTCATGCTTCTCAGCTTGGAGTACAGCATCAATACTTTTTTTTCTGGGCATGCAAATCGGCCCTGGGGGCAGTCCGGTGTATTTATAAGTATTGTACGGACTATCGTAATCTTTATGATAGTTGAGGACGCGCCGCGCATCAAAGTCGCGCAGGGCAAACAGCAAAGTGGGGTCTGCCTGCAGCGGCATACCCAACTTCAGGCGATTGATATATACACCTGCTATGGTAGGCATTTCGCTGTCGCGAAAGGTCTCTTTTTCTACAATGGAAGCTAATATTACTGCCTGATGTTTTTGGAGATTGAGGTTGCTTAATTTTTGTATGCGATCCTCATTCCAGAATGCGCGATGGGCATCATCTAGTTTTTTCCAGAGCTTTTCAGCGGGAGAGTTCCACCACAACTCGTAGTTGTCTGTGATGAAGTGAGTAAGGATATTGTTGGTATCTAAGCCATATTTCCTGCAGAAAGAATCGCTATTCAGCGCACGGATAATCTGTATGGAATCTATCTCAAGAGTTCTTCCAATCAATCCGCTGAATTCTTCTTTTGTTCTGATGTTGTAAATAATTAATTTGACCGGTACTTGCAGCCCTGCCCTGAACATATTCACCAACTGCCGGTTGTTCATCCCCGGCGTGATGACATAGTGGCCTGATTTTACTTTGTATGGAAGCTCTTTGATTTGTGCAATAAGTTCAAAGCTCCACAGGTTTTCTAAAACCTCCTTTTGCTTCAGTTGGGTTATGAGATAGGAATAGGTGGAATCGGTAGGGATATAAATATGCGTCCTTTTTTTGGCCGCAACATTGGGCTTGAGAAAAATAACATAGACAGATACAAGCGCAGCGATCGTAAGTACTGCAAGTACCAGGGCAGCCAGCACTAAAGCGGGAAATAAGGTTTTTTTTCTCGGCATGATAACACAATATTAGCCTGTATTATTCAAATGATGCAGTTTAGCTTTTTGAGTTGCTTTTGCATCTGACGTAAACGTTTTTGATGGCAAATTGAAATCAAATGTTGATGAACAATGAGAAATATTTTTTCGTGTTATAGAGTTATCGGTTTTGGACTTCACAGA
>JAVQWQ010000073.1:0-11257 GCA_033578915.1 Chitinophagales bacterium
ATGCTTTGTGGGCTTTGATTTTAAAATATATAGAAAATTTTCCTAAGGCAGGAGTAGCTCTTTTTTGCGATGCCATTACATTTTGGGAAAAAGAGCAACCATTTGGTTTTGAGCTTCTCTGCAAAACTTATCAACACGACACGGAGATTACCGAAGTGGTGCGCCCATTTCTCTGTAATTGGGAATTGGAGCGTGTTGCTGTGGTGGACTTAGCTATACTGAAACTGGCGATGTGTGAAATGCTTTACATGCCTACTATTCCGCTTAAAGTTACCATCAATGAGTATGTTGATATTTCCAAATATTACAGTACACCGAAAAGCAAAGATTTTATTAATGGAGTACTTGATAAAGCTAAAAACCAGCTTTCTGAAGAAGGTTTAATAAAAAAATATGGTCGAGGGTTGGTGGAATGAATTGTTTACCTGAATTCTTAATATTGCATGTGCTATGAAGAAAACTGTCTTATTATCAGGAATTACGCTGTTATTACTTTTGTTCGCTTGCAGAAGGAAAGGTGATGAAAATCTGAAGAATGGCGGCCTCACCAAAGAGATGCTCCGAGATTCTACAAAGGTTGTTTTTTCTCAAATTGAATACGATTTTGATACTATACAAGAAGGTCAAATTGTTGAACACTATTTTACATTTAAAAATATCGGAGACAAAAATTTATACATTGCAAACGCTTATGGCAGTTGTGGTTGCACCGTTCCGGAGTATCCTAAAGAGCCAGTAACCCCGGGAAGTGAAGGTAGAATAAAAGTTACATTTAATTCTGCCGGTAAGGAAGGCCCTCAAAACAAAACAATCACGCTTATAATGAATACGGCAAACCGAAACGAATTGTTATACATGAAAGGTTTTGTGCGCAAGAAAGGCAGTTAAAAAGTTTTGTTTTCTCTCATCAAAACATATACAATAATGGTTTTATTACAATCATCAGGCGGTTTTGATCCAATTATCATCCTTATCTATGGAGCGCTTTTTGCAGTTATTTATTTTTTCTTTATCAGGCCCCAAACAAAAAAGGCAAAAGAGCAGCAGGCTTTCATTGAGAAAATTGAAAAAGGCGATAAGATAGTTACTACCGGCGGAATACACGGCAAGGTAGCTCGTATAGAATATGATGCTTTTTTTATAGAAGTAGATTCCAACGTTAAACTTAAGATTGAAAAAAGCGCTGTCTCGATGGAACTTTCGCGTAAAGCCTATCCGGACAACAAAACTGAAAAAACTAAATAGTGCTTCGCGTTGGTATAACCGGTGGAATTGGCAGCGGCAAATCAACCGCTTGTGCTTTTTTTGAATCGTTAGGTGTTCCGGTCTATTACGCAGATGCCCGCGCCCGAAGCCTAATGGAAAACGTCCCTACTTTGAAACAAAAAATTATCAACAAATTTGGTGCAGAGGCTTATCTGGAAGATGGTACACTTAACAGAAAATATATTGCCTCAAAAGTTTTTTCAAATAGAGAATTGCTTGAGTGGCTTAATCGTGCTGTTCATCCTGTCGTTGCCGAAGATAGCCATAACTGGAACTTTCAAATGCAAAAAGCAGGGCATAGGTATGCGATTCATGAAGCTGCACTGTTGATAGAATCGGGCATTTTTAAGAAAATGGATAAAATTATTGTTGTGTATGCCCCATTTGAAGATCGTTTGGCACGCGTGGTAAAACGAGATGGGGTAGAAGAAAGTGAAGTTATTGCCCGAATGAAATTTCAGATGGAAGATGAAGAAAAGAAATTGTACGCTCACTACATTTTACATAACAAAAAATTAAACGATTTGAAAAAACAAGTCCATATACTACATCATATCTTATTAAAGGAAGCAGAATTTTTAGAATATGAAAAGTCATAAATAAGTGCCATGTCATTTTCTACAGAATCCGGAAATGATATTGAAAAAGCAAAATATTGGCTGCTTTGCGATGAAGCAGTAGCAATCCCTACAGAAACAGTATATGGACTTGCGGCCAATGCACTCCAAGCCTCGGCTGTAATAAAAATATTTAAAGTAAAAAACAGGCCTGCGTTTGATCCACTTATTGTACATGTGAATTCAGCGGAAGTAATTTTTAAATATGTAATTGAATTCCCTTCACTGGCTCAGGATTTATGTGCAGCTTTTATGCCTGGGCCTCTTACGCTTATCCTTCCTAAAAAAGATGAGATACCAGACTTAGTTACATCTGGCTTGCCTAAAGTGGGTATTCGCATTCCTGATCATCCACTCTCATTGCGCTTGCTAAATGAAATAAATTTTCCTTTGGCCGCTCCCAGCGCCAACCCTTTTGGATACATTAGCCCGACTACTGCTGAGCATGTCTTGCAACAATTAAACGGAAAAATTCCCTATGTTTTGGATGGAGGACCTTGTAGGGTAGGTGTTGAGTCCACTATTATAGAAGTAGTTGGAGATGAGATTTTTGTTCATCGTTTAGGAGGTATTCCTCTGGAGTCTCTGTATAAATTCACCTCAAAAATCCAACTTAGATTGAATCAATCATCTAACCCTGCTGCACCGGGGCAACTCAGTGCGCATTACGCACCCCGCAAACAATTGTTTTTTACCAAAAATGTTGTGCTGGCGATTGAAAAAGCATCTGGCAAAAAAATCGGACTTATCACTTTTACAGATAAATCTATTAATGGAGTACAGGCCATTCCTCTTTCAGAAACAGGGTCGCTCGAAGAGGCAGCTGCAAATCTTTTTAAAGTGATGCGAATTCTCGATGAAAGCGATGTGGATTTAATCATAGCTGAGTATTTTCCAGATGAAGGACTTGGTCGTGCAATAAATGATCGCCTCAGGCGTGCTTCAACCAACGATAAATAAAAACAATTGAATTTTCTCAGTTACCTGGCTGATACCTCATTTTGAGATTTAAAGTAAGTGATAAATTGAATTACTATTCGGTAAGAAGTGAAGAGCAAGTTATTTAAGGCCCAAAGCTTATGTAATTTTGTGTTTTTTTAATAATACAAAACATTAAATAAGAAAAGGCCTGGACACTGCTCTAGTCTTACATTGAAAATATACACTAGGAATCTTTTCGCTGCAGATTTTCTTCAAAATAATAATCTATGGCAAGATTTTTCCCCTCAGCCGCACTGGTTGCCATTTTATCGCATCGTTCGTTGTAAGGATGTTGATTGTGGCCTTTTATCCAATTAAACTTAATGTGATGTTTTTTATATAACTCCAGAAACCTTTTCCATAAATCAGGATTTTTCTTTCCTGAAAATCCTTTTTTTTCCCATTCGAATACCCACCCTTTTTCTACGGCGTCAACTACATAACGGGAGTCAGAAGTTATGATCACCTGTTGGTTGTTGCGTTTAAGCGCCTCTAATCCTGCAATTACTGCCATTAACTCCATTCTGTTATTAGTAGTGAGCCTAAAACCTTTTGATATTTCTTTTTCGTGTTTTCCATATTTCAATATCACCCCGTAGCCTCCCGGCCCGGGATTGCCACGCGATGAGCCATCAGTAAATATTTCTACCAAGCCAGATGCTGTACTATCTAACAAAGAAATTATTAGTTTTCTTGTTGTTCATTCTCTGTATTGTAGCCATTTATAGAAGGCGGTTCATCATCTGTGCGTTCGCGCTCTTCCTGTTGCTGTGCCAATAGTTTACCATTTGTAATTTTTGCTATTGCAGCTATTTCATCATTTTCGCCTAATCTGATAATACGCACGCCTTGTGTTGCCCTGCCACTAATGCGTATTTGCTCTACCTCTGTGCGCATGGCTATGCCGCTTTTATTGATAATCATGATATGGTCGTTGTCGGTTACATTCAGTATTGCAACTAATTTTCCGGTTTTTTCAGTAATGTGAAGTGTTTTTACTCCCTTCCCTCCACGGTTTGTAATGCGATATTCAGGCTCACCGGTCTCGGGGTCATCCAAAAAGGTGCGCTTGCCGTAGCCTTTTTCTGAAACTACCAATACTGTTTCTTTTTTATTGGTACTATTTACGGTTATCATTCCAACAACCTCGTCCTCAGGATCCTCGAGTTCAATAGCACGAACACCCGTTGCTGTTCTTCCCATAGGGCGTACCTTATCTTCGCTGAAACGAATGGCTTTTCCGTTGCGGGTAGCTATAACAATTTCAGATTTACCATCGGTCATCGCTACCTGTACCAATTCGTCTCCTTCCCGTATCTCAATGGCGTTAATGCCCCCAGCCCTCACATTAGAATAGGCTTTCAAGGTTGTTTTCTTGATGATCCCTTTTTTGGTGCAAAAGGTTAGAAAATTATTCTCAAGGTAGGCATCGTCAGTAAGGTTATTTACAGGCAAAATGGCCATGATTTTATCTTCTTTTGGTATGCTCATCAGATTTTGAATGGCGCGGCCCATAGAAGTCTTTTCTCCTTCAGGTATCTCATATACTTTGAGCCAATAACACTTTCCGCTTTGGGTAAAGATGAGCAGATAATTGTGATTGGTGGCAAGGAACAGGTGTTCGATAAAATCTTCTTCGCGGGCCAAACTACCCCGGCTGCCTCTTCCGCCACGGTTTTGTGCGCGAAATTCTGCTAGGGGAGTTCTTTTGATATATCCCAGGTGGGTAATGGTTACCATTACCTCTTCGTTTGCAATGAGGTCTTCGATGTTGAAATCTCCTGCAGCATATTCAATATTTGTTCTACGCTCATCACCGTATTTTTCTTTGATTTCCAGCATTTCATTTTTTATGATCTCGTAGCGGAGCGGTTCTTCTTCCAATACGCGTTTCAGATAGGCGATTTGGCGAATAAGTTCATCGTATTCTTCACGAATTTTGTCGCGTTCAAGGGCTGTAAGTTTTTGCAGCCTGAGGTCGAGAATAGCTTTGGCTTGAACTTCTGTAAGGTTGAAATTGCTCATTAATCCCTCCTGTGCTGCCTGCACATCTGCCGAGCCGCGGATAAGCTGGATTACAGCATCCAGGTTGTCTATGGCAATAAGAAGGCCTTCCAGTATATGAGCCCTTTTTTCAGCCTCAGCCAGTTCGTACTTCGTTCTGCGTACTACTACTTCGTGGCGGAATTCTACAAAATATCTTATAAGATCTTTTAAGTTGAGCAACATGGGACGCCCGTTAACAAGCGCCACATTGTTCACTCCAAAAGATGTCTGCAACTCTGTTAATGAAAACAGTTGATTCAATACTACATTTGCTATAGCATCGCGTTTCAGTTCGATTACCAGTCTTATTCCATTGCGGTCGCTTTCATCTCTGGTTTCAGATATTCCTTCAATTTTTTTCTCTTCTGCCAATTCCTCGATGCGCGCGTGGAGCGTTGACTTTACTACCTGATATGGAATTTCAGTTATAACAATTTGCTGCCTTCCGTTTGGCAGGGTTTCAATCTCTGCCTTGCCGCGCAGCACTACTTTGCCTTTCCCGGTTAAATATGCCTGCCGCACACCCTCGTAGCCATAAATAGTGCCTCCGGTTGGAAAATCAGGAGCTTTGATATACTTCATGAGCTCATCTATTGAAATGTCTTTATTATCAAAGTATTTGACAATTGCATCTATTACTTCGCTCAGATTATGGGGGAGCATGTTGGTAGCCATACCCACCGCAATACCGGATGCTCCGTTAATTAAGAGATTGGGTATGCGGGAAGGGAGCACAGTGGGTTCATACAGGCTATCGTCAAAGTTCAGGCGCATGTCCACCGTATCTTTTTCGATATCCTGCAGAAGCTCGGAAGCTATACGTCGCATCCTCACTTCAGTATATCGCATGGCGGCAGGTGGATCGTTGTCGATAGATCCGAAATTTCCCTGTCCGTCTATCAACGGGTAGCGCAGGCTCCAGTTCTGAGCCATACGAACCATAGCATCATATACTGCGCTGTCTCCATGAGGATGATATTTACCGAGCACTTCTCCGACAACACGTGCACTCTTTTTATAGGGTTTGCCGGCAGTAAGCCCAAGCTCATTCATGCCATACAATATTCTGCGATGAACGGGTTTTAAACCATCTCGTACATCGGGTAGCGCACGGCTCACAATCACCGACATTGAATAGTCAATGTAGGCGGTTTTCATTTCATCTTCAATATTGATTGGTATTATTCTGGTATTGTCTTCCATAGTTACGAGCAAATGTAATATATGTGATTATTTGAGGATTTTGAAATATAAACAAGTGTTCAGAATATCCCGAAGGCATTACCACCTTTTACCAAACTGAAAGGAAAGATAGGCAGAAATTTTGTAGAACTGATTTTGGTTATTAATCATAATAGGTAGGTTTTTATAGTAAATATCAGCCATGATGCCTGCTTCAAGCGCCTTTACAAATTCATCACGCCTGCCAAAGTCGAAATTCAGGCCTGTTTTGCAGTGAAGTCCGGGTACAGGCTCGGCATGTTTTAAACCTTTGCCGATAGGAGAGGCTTCGTTTATAAATTGTTTATCCAAAAATTTATTTCGGTTGGCCTCGCTGTATCGCTCGCTTCTTATTTCAAAAAATCCGCCAATCCCATCGGGTTGATATTTTAAATCAAGATAATAGGGAACTAACAATCCCAGTGATACTCCCCCCATGGCCATAAATGAAAGCCTTACTCCATTTCGGCGTGCTTTTTCGGCTATCATTCTTCTTAACCCGTAACTCAGCCGTATGGCGTGGAATTTGTTTTGCATCCCGAAGAAATAGTCGCGGCCTGACTCTTTGCCTACAGGGGTTGCTTTTTGCTTTTTTAGTTTATAGTCTATGAAATATTGATATTCTAATTGTAAAAAGCGAGATTTAAATATGTTTTTAATGAATCCATATTCTAAAAACAGACTGAAGCCGTTGGTTTGTGCCCGAATACCCCCGCTCATTTCCCGGGTATAAACGTATTCTTCATTAGGATTGTAAATCCGTTCGCTTTCGCTGCTCTGCGCATGGCAAAAACAGGCAGCTGTGAGCAACAATAGAAAGGACACATATTTCACTGTTGCTAATATAATGAAATCGCAGCCTTTTAGGCAGTATAAATTTTATTAATTATACTGCATCATCATAGTGGCTTCAACGGCTTTTTTCCAAAGAGAATATTTTTTTTCTCTTTCTTTAATTGTAATTGATGGTTTAAAGATAGCGTCTGCTTTCCACTGTTTAGCCAGCTCTGTCTTTTTAAAGATGCCTATTGAAAGACCGGCAAGACAAGCAGCTCCAAGAGCCGTAGTCTCAGTGATGAGAGGTCTTTCTACGGGTGTACCTAAAATATCGCTTTGAAACTGCATTAAAAAATTATTCTGTGCTGCTCCGCCATCTACCCGAAGCGATTTTAGCTTAATACCAGAATCCATTTCCATTGCATTGAGTACATCACGTGTTTGAAAAGCCATAGACTCCAATGTGGCACGGGCGAGATGAGCTTTTTGTGTACCCCTGGTTAGTCCAAAAATGGCTCCACGAGCATACATGTTCCAATATGGGGCTCCAAGTCCCGCAAAGGCAGGCACTACTACAACCCCATCGCTATCACCTGCTTCTGTAGCAAGCTTTTCAGTTTCTTTAGCGGAGTGGATTAATCCAAGTCCATCTCGCAACCATTGTATGGCTGCGCCGGCAACGAAGACACTGCCCTCAAGGGCGTAATCTACTTTTCCATTGAGTCCCCACGCAATCGTGGTTAGCAATCCGTTTTTGCTTTTAATAATCTTATCGCCGGTGCACATGAGCATAAAACAGCCGGTGCCGTATGTGTTTTTGGCCATCCCGGCTGAAAAACAAGCCTGGCCGAAAAGGGCGGCTTGCTGGTCTCCTGCGATACCACAAATAGGAATTTGAGCGCCATCAAAAAGAAATGAGTCTGTCAGGCCAAAAAACTGATTGCTGTTCATTACCTCGGGCAACATAATCCTTGGTATGCCAAAAATTTCAAGTAGTTTTTTGTCCCAGTCTAACCTGCGTATATTGTACAACAAAGTTCGTGAGGCATTGCTGTAATCTGTGGCGTGAACAGTGCCACCTGTAAGCTTCCATAACAACCAACAATCCACTGTTCCAAAAAGCAACTCGCCATTTTGCGCCTTATTCTTGGCGTTTGGCACATTGTCTAGGATCCACTTCAATTTACTTGCGCTGAAATAAGGATCGGCTAGAAGGCCAGTGTTTTCTCTGATGTATTTCTCGCTGCCGCTTTTTTTAAGTGATTCGCAAATAGCTGCAGTCCTTCTGTCTTGCCACACAATGGCATTACATACGGGCTTTCCTGTCTTTTTTTCCCAAACAATAGTGGTCTCCCGCTGATTGGTAATGCCAATGGCAGCAATATTCTCCATAGAAATCCTTGCTGATTTAATCACCTCTCTTATGGTTTGCAGTTGTGTTTCCCATATTTCAATTGCGTCATGCTCTACCCAGCCCGGTTGAGGAAAAATCTGGGAAAACTCTTTTTGTGCCGTAGCCACCACATTTAATTCTTTGTCGAAAAGTATGCTACGCGATGAGGTTGTGCCTTGATCCAAGGCCAGGATGAACTGCTGACGCATGAAAGAAGATTTGTTTTTATTAAATTAATTTTAATGTAAAGTTTTATTTATGTAATTACAATTGCAAATACTTTCTAAAAAAATTTGAGCTGAATATTTCAGTCGCCAGAATTTATCGCACCGCTGTGCAAAAAAGAAGTAATAATTCGGTTTTGAGGCTTGCCGCCGAAATGTATGTGAAATCGCAGATACGATTGCTCGACCAATTTCGAATGCAAGCGGTTGCAATGCAGTATAAGACGTTATCTGATCTCTTGAAATCCAATACTCAGGTTGAATATCTTAAAACCTTTGCTCTCAAAAAACTTACATACTCTGAGTTTTCATCTAAAGTTCCAATCGTAAACTACGAAGCTTTAAAACCCTTTATTTTTCGAATGCTTAAGGGGGAACAAAAGCTTTTATGTACGGAAGATGTTCATTTTTTTGCTAAATCGAGTGGCACCACCGATGTGAGTAAATACTTACCATTAACACTTTCTGGCATCTATAGAGGCCATTTTCTGGCCAGCCGTCATTTGCTGGCTTCTTACTTCGAACGATTTCCAAAAAACCAGATATTTTCAGGAAAACATTTTTCCATAAGCGGGAGCATGCAACCCTGGCCAGATAATCCTAAGGTGAACACCGGAGATATATCTGCGCTGCTTACTTATAATATTCCAAAATGGATTCAACTCTTGCGGTCGCCAAGGCTTGAGGTGGCCTTAATGAAAAACTGGGATGAGAAAATTCAGGCTATCATTACACAAATTCACCGCGAAAATATTACCGGCATGAGTGGCGCTCCCTCCTGGTTACTAGAAATTTTGAAAAACCTGCGTGATAAATATTGCCAAAACGGTGTATATGAGTTATGGGAAAATTTTGAATTATTGATATATGGAGGCATGCATTTTAAACCCTATCAGAGCAGCATTGAAAGAATGATAGGCAGAAAAATTAATTACATCAATGCCTACAATGTGCTTAGTGAGGGCTTTTTTGGTTTTAGCGATACCGCAGACCATGAAAATCTTTTACTTTTACCGGCGCATGGAGTGTTTTTTGAATTCAGAGCCATAAACAACACTGAAGATATTGTTCCTCTTGAAGGAGTAAATACGAATATAATATATGAGCTTATTATAACAACTAATAACGGCTTGTGGCGCTATGCGCTGGGAGACACTGTGCGTTTTGTGTCGGTTGCTCCCTACAGATTTGTTATAGAAGGCCGGACAAAGCATTTTATCAATGTGGCAGGAGAGGAACTTATGGTATTTAATGCCGAAAATGCAATATCGCTTACATGTAAAAATTTGGGATGTGAAGTAAATGAATTCTCCGCTGCTCCATTAGAATTGCCCGATGGCTCTTTTTGTCACGAGTGGTTTATTGAATTTGAAAACGATAATGTTAATACGCAACAATTTGGAAAAACCCTTGACGAAAACCTGCAAAAAATCAACAGTGACTATAGGGCAAAGCGCGAGGGAAATCGTTTACTAAAACCTCCGAAAATCATTCATGTGTATAAAGGATTTTTCAGAAAATGGCTCGAAATAAATGAGAAATTAGGTGCACAACATAAAGTGCCCAGACTAGCAAATCATCGCTCTTATGCAGATGAATTTCATAAATTACTAAAGGATTTAGCAGATAACAAACAGTTTTGAAATGTGCGTATTTTTTTGGTTACCATCTGAACTTTTTACATGAAGATTACATAATTATTTTGATTATGTTATGTTTGAGTTTTAATTTCGAAATGGATAATTATTCAATAATTAAATTATGAAAAAAATAACCCGCTTGTTATTGTGCTTAATGTTATTCACTTTTTATGGAAAGGCTCAGGAGCATTTTTGCGGAACGGATGAAATGAATCGAAAGGCTCGCGAAGCAGACCCTTCGATAATCATTTTTGAAGATGAATTAAATGAAGTAATTCGCAATTACGCTGAGGAGCAACAGATTTCCGATGCTGGTAGAGATTGCCCAATTATCATCCCGATTGTTTTTCATATTCTTCACAATTTCGGTAGAGAAAATATTTCAGATGGGCAAATATTAGACCAGATGAGAATTCTCAACGAGGATTTCAATAAAAGAAACCGGGATACTAACCTCATAGTGCCTGTATTTAAGTCTATTGCTGCTAATGTTGGGGTCGAGTTTCGGCTTGCGCGTAAAGATCCCGATGGCAACCCTACAAATGGAATTATTAGAATTCCTGCTATGCAAACCTATAATGGAACTGACCAGGCTAAATTAAATCCATGGCCCAGGGAAAAATATCTTAATGTATGGGTGTGTAACAGTATGGAACAAGGCGTTGCCGGTTATGCCTATTTGCCTCCAACAGTAGCAGGAGTGTTAACCGATAAAGACGGTATCATGATCCTGCACAATTACATCGGGAGTATTGGAACAGGCGCTCCGGCCAGGTCTCGCGCTCTTACACATGAGGTTGGGCATTCATTAAATCTTGAACATCCGTGGGGGAGAACAAATCAGCCCGGGGTGGCCTGCGGTGATGATGGAGTGGACGACACTCCAATTACTAAAGGTGCTACTACTTGTAACTTAAACCAAAGTGATTGCCAGTTTGGGGTTATTGAAAATGTTCAAAATTTTATGGACTATTCCTATTGTTCTGTAATGTTTACAGAAGGACAGAAAACCCGTATGCTTGCTTCACTTAATTCAAATATTTCTTCCAGAAGAAATTTATGGCGTTGTGAAAACCTGCAAGCAACTGGTAC
>JAVQWQ010000074.1:0-11238 GCA_033578915.1 Chitinophagales bacterium
TTTCATCGCTTTTTCGGCTTTTTTCGGCAGTTCTTTCATCATCACCGCTACTTTGGTTTTCCTCTCTTTAAACTTCATCCATTTTTTGAGGTTGTACGCAATGGCAGCGCCTAAGAGAAATTTGGTGGCGCCTGCTATGCCCCGTGTCCATATTCTGCGCATACCCATAAAGTTGATGAGTGTTCCCAGCACCGGCCCTACGGTGCTGCTGCGCAGCTTAGCCATGCGTTTGGCTTTGGCGCTTTGCAGGCGGGCGTGCTTCATAGTTCTTCTGCCCTTCGGTGCTGAAGTAGCGTGCTGTGGCTTTGTAGAGAAAATTGAGGTCTAAGGCCTCGCGCAGCTTTCGGTAGAAATTGTTTTCTGGTACTCGTTGGCTGAGTTGAAAGCTGACGAAGAGTTTTTCGGAAAATTGTTTTCTGCCTTGCATGGGGCAAAAGTAGATACGGAGCAGAAGGAAAAGGTGTTGATTTATACACAGAATGTGTTAGGTTTGGCGAGTTCTGCAACAGGCACAAGGGGTTTGCGATAGCGGGGTTGATGTGCTTCGCAGACACATTTGTGCAAGGTAGAAGTTTAGTTCACCAAACAAAGTTTAGTGTTAGAACACCCCTCCACGGCAAACTCCCGAAACATTAGCACTATCGAGAATGTGTAATACGTTTTTAATATCACGAAGAAATTATTCTGGGTTTTGTCCAGTGGGCATGTATCTTATAACATATAAATTATTTTAGAGATTAACTTCAAACTTTATTTAATATCGGCAAATCAATCATGTATGATAAAAATATGACAGGCCTGCTAAGTAAAACCAAAAGTATATGGTTTTTTTTTAGTTATGTTTTTAATGCAATTTTTACTTATTCCGATTGCAACTAAAAATTTTGATTTCGTCAATATCACGGATATAATCAACCATACTTTAAGAAATTCACTTCAAACCCGAATATCTCCCTATTTTATCTATTTTCAGATTCTTGCTATCGTAATGCTTGTAATGCTCATCATTCTGAGAAATAAGGTTAACAGGTTGTTTGCATGGTTTGCATTTTTCAGCTATCTGCTTTTTGCGATACTTCAGAATGTATCTATTACTGAAAAATATGGCTTAAGTATCATAACTGTAAATGTTGTTATGATACTGATGGTTGCTTATGTATGGTTATTAGAGCTAAAACAACCCTTAAATAACTATGGATTCAAAAACATAAACTTAATTCATACTCCATTAATCGCATTGGCAATGTTAGCATTTTGGTTTCCATTAGATAATGGTGAATTAAATTTCACTTTAAATCAATTGCTTTATAATGGTTCGTCATTGACTTTTTGTATGATGACACCTGTTTTTCTTACAATTATGACGGTTAATTTTCCTCAAGTTAATCCTATAACTTATCGTGTTACAGCTCTGATAGGTGCAATAATTGGTTTTTACAATATGCTAAATTTTGCAGATCCCAAGCTAATTAATTTAGCCTTATTACATCTTCCCTTGGTAATAATATCAGTTCATGCACTGTTTAAAAGCTATTTTTCAAAAGATAGAGTCATTGAGTGAGTAAAAAATTTGTCATTCTGGCAAGCAGCTTGCACATGTGATTCACTTGTTTTATTATGATTTACTGAATTGAATATTTGGATATTCATCATTGGGGAAATTTTAAAAAATCCTTTGACATATACTTTCAACTAAAATTAAATTGCGGTAAGAGTATAGCTAATTTGTGTATTTTTATAAAATTAATGTTTACCATTTGTCTTTTAATACGTTAATAATAGTTTTTAATTGATACTCATTTGGTTTTGATAGCCCATATTGGACTGATTTTAATACTGTCCATTCTTTTAATTTTTCATTTCTTGATTCTATTAAAAGTCATACCATACACGATGGTTTGGGGTGGCCGAATTAAAACAGAAAAAGAAATGTATCGCATTGAAATAGTTTCCATTTTAATAAACTTGTTTTTTCTTTTCGTAATTGTTATGCATCTAAACATCTTACCAATTAGTTTTCCTAAAATAATCATGAAGTTTATTTTATGGGTTATGTCATTTCTTTTTGCGATTAATACCTTGGGCAATATTTTATCTAAAAACAAATTTGAACAGCGATTTTTTACCACTATTACAATTCTATTAACTATATTTTCATTAATTTTAGCCAGTACAAGCTGACAAAAAGCACTTACGCTTAACACGGGTAGCCGTTGCACAACCTCTTCACGACAAAGTAACCGGACAGATAAAAATTTTTCTTATTGATAATGCATTTTCTATAATTCATCCTCAGTGGAGTGTAGGATAGCCGACAAAAGAAAAACAACTGATTTTGGAGTTTTTTCGGCATTTACAGGGAGTTATTGTTTTCTGCCTTGTATAAGGCAAAACAACAAATTGTTATCGGACGAATAGGGTTGTTTATTCACAGCTAGAGTTAGTTCTCATTAGTAGTGCAACAGTGCAACGGGTGAGGGATGCGGAGGGCGCGAACAGAGTGAGCGGCCGCGACCGCGCTGCGATTCGACAAGCTCAGCGACCAAGTAGCGCGGTCGCGGCGGAAGCGACAGCGTACCCCGTAGCAGCCCGGCCTCTGCGGCCTCGACACTGAGCGAAGCGAAGGCCGAGGCCGCAGAGGGCACCCCATAAGAATTATTGTTTTGTGATACTGGATGCGGCATTATTTAAAAAGCCCGGTGATAACCTTTCCGATGGAGCCGTTGGGCTCTTGTATTTTGAGTAAGGCAGATAAGGTGGGCGCAATATCGGTGATGTAGGTTCGCGAGTAGTCTTTGCCGGGTTTTATGTTCCAGCCGTAGAATATCAACGGGATGTGCGTGTCGTATGGAAAAATGCTGCCGTGTGTGGTGCCGCGTTCAAATTCATTGAACCAGGCTGGATGAAACAGGAGTTGAAGGTCGCCGGTGCGTCCGGGTTTGTAGTGGTTGTTCAGGCATTCTCTGAACCATGCAGGCAGCGGTGTTTGTTGCAGGTTTTGGTAAACTATAACACGGTCTATGCCCTGCAACGTGTTGAGTTTTTCTGCAAGGTAGTGACTGATTTCGCCAACGGATAAGTTTGCTGTAAGTATGTTGTCGTGATTGAGAAAAATTTGTTGGTTAATGACTGCGCTTATCAGATTTTTTTGTCGGTATTTGAGTTGCAACAATGAGTCGGCGTATTTGAATATTGCTTTTTCAAAGATGTTTCCTGCAGGAATATGTTTTTCTTTATTGAAGCCGGTGGCATGCGCGGCTCCATGGTCTGCGGTGAGAAAGAGCAGATAATTACCCTTGCCGATTTTTTTGTCGAGATAGGTTAAAAAATCTTCTAGCTCTAAATCGAATCGCAGATAGGCATCCTGAGTTTCAATGGCATTAGGGCCAAACTGATGGCCAATATAGTCTGTGGACGAAAAACTTATGGCGAGGAAATCTGTAGCTTTGCGTTGTCCTAAGGTGTCGCCTTCTATCGCAGCTTTGGCGAATTCAAAGGTTAGCGTATTTCCAAAAGGTGTAGAGCGAAGTACCTCTGTTAGCGGCTCTTTTTTTATCTCTGATGTCTTATGAATGAAAACCGGTTTGTCTTCGTTGGAAAATGGATTTTCGTACCATTTATCGTCTTCTGTGCTTTCGGTATATGTGGCTAATTCCAGCAATGTTTTCCAGTTTTGCTTTACGTACTTCTCTGCCAGCTTTTGCTCATTGAATTTTTTTACCCAGGTAGGTAGCTCTTTCATATAATACGAGCTGCTTATCCAGTTGCCTGTGTTTCCCTCGTACCAGTAGGCTGCAGTGGCAGCGTGGCCTGCCGGAAGGATGGCTCCTCTGTCTTTTAGCGCAATACCGACGGTTTTGGATTTGAAATTTGTAGCTATCCGCAACTCATCGCATATAGTAGTTGTAAACATGTTTACAGGAGAGTGTTGTCCGCTCTTTTTGCTTTCGCCAAGGGAGTTTACCGTTGTATCTTCGGTACAGTAAACCACTCTGCGTGCTGTGTTGTCGAACCAGTTGTTTCCTGTGATTCCATGAATGGCCGGAACGCTACCGGTATAAATAGAGGCGTGTCCGGGCGCGGTATAAGTGGGAAAGTAATTGATGTAGGTTTGTTCGCAGTTATATCCTTCCATAATTAATTTTTTAAAACCTCCGGCAGAGTATTTTTCTGTGTAGCGGTGCAGGAAATCCCAGCGCATCTGGTCCACTACTATGCCAACAACCAACCTCGGCCTCGCTGAATTGTTTTGAGCAAGCGTGTTAACTGCTATTAGATAAAATGTAATTATTGTAAGGTGCTTTAGAATTTTGGTAATCATACATCAACAATAGGCCAAAACAAAAAAAGTATTCAAATGTATTTGTTACTTTATTTTTTCTTTGACTGCTGCTAAAAAATTTATTCATGCCCAGGAGTGCTAAGCAAAGTGCACCACAAAGTTTTTTCCAAGTGCATCAAATATCATGGTTGCTGCTTGGAGTAGTTTTTGTTGTGTTTTACAACACTTTGTTGAATGACTATTGCATGGATGACGAAATTGTTACCATAAATCATCCGCTCACTTCAAAAGGGCTCGCTGCTATACCCGAAATTCTGAAATCGCCTTATTTCAAAGCAGATATTTATTCTTATGAATATCGGCCGGTTGTCCATATTTCATTTGCTATCGAACATCAGTTTTTGGGCGAAAGCCCATTTACCAGCCATGCTATTAATCTTTTGCTGTACTTAGTCTTGACATGGGTTGCATTTAATCTGCTGAAGAGGCTTTTTCCTGAAGTTCATCAGCTATTTCTTGCTGCTGCAACTTTAATTTTTGCCTTGCATCCTACTCATACAGAGGTAGTTGCCAGCATAAAAAACAGAGATGAGATTCTTGCATTGTTATTTACTCTGCTGGCCTTTATTGAAGGGATTAAATTTATACAAGGCGACAAATGGTGGCATTTTGTAAGTATGCTCTTGCTCTATCATGTAGCGTTGGGGAGCAAGGCTACAGTCATTCCATTTTCGCTGATTATTCCTTTGACACCGGTTTTATTGCATAAAGAAACTTCTCCGCTGAGAGCTTTATTAGCTGCTCTTGTTTTGGCTTCAACGGGTACATTGTGGATTGAGTTTTTAAGTCTGAAAGGCCAAATTATACTCTCTTTGCTGGTTGTAATTATTATATGTCTTATTTTATTTATTCTTAAATTTAGAGATATAAAAAATTCCTTTGCTAATTTTTTTTCTGCCAAACAAGAAAAGAATGAAAGTTTTGAAAATGAAACCATCTTTTTAAAAAACGTTTTTGAGGCATGGTCTCATTATAAATATTATTTTTTATACTTTGCTGTTGTTAATCTTAGTTTATATGTAGTGTTTCCTCACATACACTATTGGATAGGTGCGTTATTGCTACTTTCACTGATTTTTCTTATATCTCCACAATTAAATCATCAGAGGTTAGCGATACTTTTTTTCTCTATTTTATTAGGTCAAATGTATCTACTGAACTTTTTGAAATATCCTCTGGTAATTCAAATTCTTATTGCTGTCTTAGCTGTTTTGTCGCATTACTTTAAAGTAGTATCTCCTTATTATCTATTTGTTTTTTTATTGCCGTCAATAGTTACCACGCAATCTCTGGGTAGTATTATGTTCCTTTCTCTTATCTACTTGTATATACGCTATAATAGAATCAGATTGGTGAGAGTTTGTATTCTTTTATTCACCTTGTTTATGGCTTTTTTGGATGTTTTGGATTTATTTTCTTCAAAATTTTCTGATTATAGTTACATCTACACAGGCGCTGCTAATCTTTTGTTTTTCTTTACATTGCTCATTGCTCGATTTAAAAAAATAACCCAGAATAAGTTTATAATATTTTTCATTCTTGTGATTAGTAGCTATCTGGTGTTGAAGGATTTTAAATATTTAAAATCTTCTTATGTGTATTCATTTAAAAAGAAAGCTCCACTCACTTTACAACAAACCATCCAAAAAACCCCTGCTCCAAAAATAGTTCCAACTGCTTCGTACAGACCGGTTTTGTTTGCAGAATTTCCGCTAAACCTTGGAGAGGCTTCTTTGCAGGAGAAAATAGGGCTTTCCACAAATGCACTTTTAAGATACGTTAAACTTGTCCTCATTCCGTATCCGCTTTCCTTTTATTATGGATATAAAGAAATAGAAGTATTGAAGTTAAGCAACCCTTTAGTATGGCTTTCTTTATTGATACATTTAATAATGTTAGCAGCCGCCTTTATTTTTTGGAAAAAGAATGTAATGATTTCCTATGGCATATTATTTTATCTAATTACAATATCTCCTTTCTCTGCCTTTCTTTATCCCATACCGGGTGTAATAGCCGATAGATATCTTTTGGCTCCTTCACTAGGTTATGGTATATTTTTGACTGCTTTAGCATCTGTCATTTTTAAAATTCCATTACAAGATAAAAAACTCAGATGGCAAAACTTGCCTTCGGGTCTAAAATATCTAATATCAGCGGTACTGATATGTTATTCTTTTATATCATTTTCCCGAAACAGAGACTGGAAAGATCGCCTCACGCTTTTTCGCCATGATATAAAACACGTAGAAAATTCGGCTCAGGCGCACAATCTTTTAGCTTTTCATCTGAGCATGGAGGCACAAAAAGTATCAGATATCCGTGAGCGCAACGCTATGGTAGAGGAAGCAATTCATCATTTCAGGCGAGCAACGGAAATTTGGCCAGCCTTTTTAAATGCTACTTACGATCTTGGTAGGAGCCTGGAAATGACAGGCCGTTGGCGCGAGGCAGCCAATACATATTTACGCGCTTTTCAAATAGATACTTCATTTACCGATGCACTTTTCAGGGCTGGTATTATGTATGAGCAGATGCAAATGTTAGATTCTGCCATTGAATGTTACAACTACGTGATACGCGTGAATCCGGAAAATGCAGCAACATTTAATAATCTCAGTTTTATATATTTCAGAAAAAAAGAATATCTTAAAGCAATTGATATTCTGAAAAAGGCATACAGTTATCACCCCCAAAATTCAGACCCTCTGGTAAATATTGGAAAAACTTTTTTGAATATGGGTCAGAGAGACAGTGCATTGGTTTATTTTGAAAGAGCTTACCCATATCGGAAGCAAGATGTTGAGCTTATAAAAATACTTTATCAGTTGTGGTACGAAACCGAAGGCCAATCAGATAAGTCTCGCTTTTACTACGGAGAACTGCAGCGTTTTGGTGTTGTCAGGTAGCTGCTGGCTGTTCAAGAATGCTACATATTTTTTTTGCGTTATTAATGTTTGAAAAATCTCTGTAAAGGATTTCCTGTCTTAACTTGATGTCCTCCTCAGTAAAGTCTTTTTCAAACAATTCGTCTATAATTCTGATGCAGGAATCTGCATTTTCTTCTATAAAGCAGAGAGGTTCAAGGCCAGTATTTTCAATCATTGGCTTATTTACAATGCAAAACCTTCCCTTATACAGCGAATTGATTAGTTTGAGTTTGATGCCGGTATTTTGAAAGGTAGGTAAAAGGCAGATGTGCGCATTGCTGATCAGACTGCTCATCGTTTCAAACGATGGATTGTAAACCAATGTTACATTGGGCTGGTTCTTAATTTCTTTTCTCAGCGATTCCAGTGGATTTTTGCCTGCTATGATGAATTCATGTTTAGAACGAGGCGCTATTTTTTTCAAAATATACAAAGCTGCCTGATTGTTTTCCACTACGCTGAGATTGCCGTGATACAGCACATAATCTCCTTTACCGGTCTTTGAAGTTATCTTCTCGTTGGAATGAAAAGCTGGGATATAATGTATTTTCTTTCCATGTTTAGAAAAATATTCATAGTCGTTGGGGCTAATAGTGAGCACGTGGTCAGCATATTTCAATTCTTCCTCAAACTTTTTGAGTTTCTGGCTTTCGTATAAGAAATAAAATTTAAGAAGATAATTTCGTTCTTGTTCTCCCAGGCTTTTGTAATAATCCCATTCAACGTTGTGCATACGCACAGCTTTGATTTTATGTCTGATGGCTTTGTGCGAAAGATAAAAGCAGGTATGCAAGCCTTCAAAAAGTATAGGATGTTCATCTGCAGAAAGGTTGGCCAACAGCTCGCCGGACTGCCTGGAGCCTACTACATAGGGAACACTCTTGTAAATTGCTTGGTAGAATTTTTTCCTTTCATAATAAGAAACCGTTTCGCATAGCGATTCCAACTCGGGAGATTTTTCCCTGCCGTAATGGAAGGCATGCAAATGCACTTTTATACCTATATCGTGCAAAGCTTTTATCTTATAGTAAACATCTATTACTCCGCCATAGTCCGGAGGATAAGGTATATTAAAAGAAACAATATGAAGTTGTTTACCGTAGCACTCGCTCATAGGCCGATTTTAGTATTGAAGATTCATTTTGCCAGTTGAGGACTTGTTTCGCAGCCATGCAATTATTTTTCAATTGTTCATACAACGCACTGTCATTCAGTAAACGATTTACAGCCTCTATTATTTTTCCTGTTGATATTTCTTGTATTTCAATAGCAAAGGCATACTGTTCATTCAGTCGTTTCATTTCGGGAAACGGGCTTATGAGCTGTGGAATACCGGCATGGATATAGTCAAAAGTTTTGTTGCCCAATGAGTAGAAATAACTCTTGCCTTTATGCTCCAGCACGTTATAGCCAATGTAAGCGCTTTCGGTTTTCTCTCTAAGCTCATCGGGGAGCAACCTGCCCAGAAAAAATACCTTAAAGCTGAGATTATATTCCTCAACTAATTTTTTTAAAATTTCTGAGATGTCTCCATCTCCGGCAATCCACAGTTGGGCATCTATGTATTGCATGGATTCGATCAATATTTCAAGGCCTCGCCCTTCGTTGAGCGCTCCCTGATAAATAATCGCGCGCTGTCTTGTTTTATTCATTACGGGCCGGAGTACCGGTAAGTTGCGTACAACATAAACCTGTGCGTTATAATTGATTCTGAAATAATCAGCAATGCTCTCGGAAACCGTCAAAACCACATTCGCTCTTGGAACAAATCGCTGCTGTATAATATGCCAAATCTTCCGTATAGCCGGCCTTCTTACTACTTCCGGAACCTCTGTAAAAAGTTCATGAGCATCGTAAACAATTTTCAATCGAAAGAAAAGAAGGGCAAGCATTACGGCAGGAGCTGTATCTAAATCTACAGCATGCACAACATTCGGCCTCTCCCTGACAAGATAAAAAAACAGCCGTATATTATATTCTGCATAAAAAATTTTACCCTTATTAAAAAAACATCGCACTCTCTTTTGAGAGTAACTAGTTGTTTGCAAAGGGAAAGAGTGTTTTAGCTCTCTACCGAAAAGAATAACATTGTAACCCCATTCTGCCAGGCTGTCGCAGATTCGCTGCATGCGTTGATCACAACTCAGATCATTGGTAACGCAGCATAAAATCTTGAATTTTTTCATGCGACTTTCACAAAAGCTGCGGAAATTCGATTACGCGGATTTACTGTGAAGAGCAAATCCTTTTATAATCAGGTATTGACCTCCTACGTAAAACGCCATAATAAATACTCCGGCAAAAGCAATGGGTGAAACAAATTTATCTAAGGCGATAAGGCTATCGGAAATCATAAACAATAACGCCCCGCTAAAAATATTGAAGAAGATTTTTTTGGAGACTAAACTGAACAAATTCATAGCGCATAGTACCATCAAGAGTATCGTTATCGAATATACAGCCACTGGAAAGCGCAAAACTCCCTGCAGTTTCGGGAAAACCAAAAACATTAATGCAACAAAATATATTAGTAAAGGCGAGGCATATAGCGGGAATCTTTTCAGGAAGCCCTCATTTTTTCCCATCATCTTAATGTAACAGTTTATATACAATACATGTGTGATAAGAAATGCCCCAAGGCCGGCAAAGAAAAAATTTTGATTAATATAGATTAGCATTAAAGTCACATCACCAACCCATGCGAAAAACAGAGCGGCAATAATTATTTTTTTAAGCGGATAATTTTTTTCAGAAGAAAACAAAAAAACAGCAAGAAGCGCAGGCATCAACAAAGGCTTGGTGATAAGAATAAGTGTGTGAAAATCTATGGAAGCCTCACCACCGGTGAGCAACGATGCTCCTTCAAAAAACTCTGCTGTAATTTCAAGCAGGGCAATAATTACATATACTAATGTCAAGGGATTGTTCATCGTTACATTTTATTAAGTTGTCTTATTCACGAAAAAAATTAAACCGGCCTTTAGAGTATCAGGCCGGTCTATTTCGTTCTGCATAGGAGAGGCTATTTTGAAGCTTCTTCAAATCTTTTCTCTACCTCGCGCCAGTTTATCACATTGTAAAAAGCTGCAACATAGTCTGCCCTTCTGTTTTGATAGTTGAGGTAATAGGCGTGTTCCCAAACATCTAGGCCCAAGATAGGCGTTCCGCCACAGCCGCGTGCATCAGGTATGTCCATTAGCGGATTATCCTGATTAGCCGTAGAGCAGATCTCCAACCCGCCTTTGGTCACGCACAGCCATGCCCAGCCTGAGCCAAATCTTCCTAAAGCCGCTTTGGTAAATTCTTCTTTAAACTTGTCGAAGCTGCCAAACTTTGCATTGATAGCCTCGGCAAGCTTGCCCGATGGATTACCTCCGGCATTAGGAGCCATGATGTTCCAAAACAAAGTATGGTTAAAATGGCCACCACCATTGTTGCGCACAGCCGCAGATAATTTTGAAACATTAGAGAGAATCTCTTCAATAGACTTGTTGTCCCATTCGGTGCCCTGAATGGCAGCGTTAAGGTTTGTTACATAGGTGTTGTGATGTTTAGTGTGATGGATTTCCATAGTGCGCGCATCTATATAAGGTTCGAGCGCGTTATACGCATATGGTAATGCTGGTAGTGTAAACGGCATAATTTCAGTTTTTTGGTGAACAAAATGCTATGCAAGTATAGAAACTAAACAAAATTTTATTACGGTAAATCGGTTTGGCCATCTCAATTTTAAGATTTGGTAACAGATGATAAAAATCATCTTTTGTCCTGAAACACCTCAGTGTTTTAATGCTTGAGCAAGGAGAACTTTGTTGCATATTGTTCACTTATAAATTGTTTTAATATGAAAAAGAATGTAGGCGGTTTTGACGGTTTTTTCCGTGCACTTGTTGCAGTTATCTGCGTAATTCTTGCAGTAGGGGTTGGTTACTGGTGGTTGTTGCTTCCCGCTGCTGTTTTAATAGTTAC